>CAZMPV010000548.1:0-1505 GCA_964567985.1 uncultured Gemmatimonadaceae bacterium | reverse complement strand
TGGAGAGCGCGGTCGTCTTCCGGGCCTGGACCTACCTCCAGGGCCTCGGAGAGACACCGCTCGCACTGGGAGCCGGAGCCGTCGCCTTCTCGGTGGCCACCCTCGGCGCCCTCTGGATCCTCTACCGAAACCTGATCGCCACCCCCACGGTGGATCGACCCTATGCGAATGCTTCCGTCTAACCGCCCCGTCCTCGGGGCCCTCGCCGGACTCCTCCTGCTACCGGTGCTCTGGGCGCCGGCCAGCACCCAGGAGGGGCAGGAGGCGCAGCCCGTCGTATCGAGCCGGGTGTCGGTCTCGAGCGACGACGCTTCGCTTCATCTGGAGCTCTCCGACGACTCGGAGATCGAGATCGCGCTGCGGGCCGGCGACGTGGTGGTGGACGGGGAGACGGTGGGCAGCTACGAGACCGGCTCGGAGCTGGAGTCCGCGTGGCGCTCCCTGCTGAGCGAGGCCGTGGCCCTGAGCGACGGTCCGCTGGCCCGGGCGCTCCGGGACTGGCAGCCTCCGGCGGGGCTGGACGACGACGCCACGAGCGTGGCGGAGCGGATCGACCGGATCCTGGAGGAGCGCCTCTCGACCGCCGCACCGGAGCGGGCGCCGGCGGCCTCGGCTCGGGCGGCCCCCGACGAGGACCGGGACGCGGTCCGGGCGCTGCTACGGCGCTCCGACGACCTCCGGGGCCTCGCCGAGGCCATCGAGGGCCTCTCCCTTGGCCAGCTCCAGATCCGGATCGAAGAGGACGTGGTCGTCGGGCCCGGCGAGGAGATCGACGGCACGCTGATCGTGGTCGACGGCGACCTGGACGTCTACGGCGAGATCGACGGCGACGTCATCCTCACCGAGGGTGAGCTCCGGGTCCGGGAAGGGGGCAGCATCAGCGGGACGGTGCGCCTGGTGAACGCCCGGATCTTCCGGGAGGGCGGCGAGATCTCCGGCTCCGTGCGAAACGTCTCGCCGGAAGACGAGGAGTGGGAGACCGAGTCCCTGGACGATCTCCGGGACCGCATCCGGGACGAAGTCCGGCACGAGCTCCGGGACGAGCTCCGGAGCGAGCTTCGCCGGGAGCTCCGGGGGCGCGACTCCGGGATCTTCGCCCCTCTGCGCAGCGTCGGCCGGGGCATCGCCGGGCTCCTCCAGCACCTGGTCAGCCTGGCGATCACGGGCATCCTGGCCGTCGTCGTCATCCACTTCTTCTCCGGGAAGCTGGACGTGGTGGCCGAGAGCGTCCGGCGGAACCCGGGTCGGGGTGCGGTGGTGGGGATCGCCGGCGCCTTCCTGCTCCTGCCCGCCTGGATCCTCGGGATGGTGGCCCTGGCGATCTCCATCATCGGGATCCCGGCCCTCATCGCCTGGATCCCCCTCTTCCCGCTGGCGGCGGGGCTCGCCGCCGGCTTCGGCTACCTGGCGGCGGCCCGGGTCGTCGGCCAGTGGATCGGGGAGCAACGCTTCCAGGGCCTGGACTTCATCCGGCCCTCCAACACCGTCCACACGGTGCTGGCCGG
>CAZMPV010000547.1:0-1525 GCA_964567985.1 uncultured Gemmatimonadaceae bacterium | reverse complement strand
GGGATCGGATCGTCGTCCAGCCCCCCGGCCAGCAGCTCCTCGATGCCCGCGTCACCCGGATCCGACGGGGTGAACGACGGCTCCTGCACCAGGAGCATCGCCGCCAGCGTCGCCGCCAGGAGGGCGGCGGGCACGACGGCCCTCCCCCACCCGAAGACGACGTCGCTCACCGTCGCGCCGGCCCGGGCCTCGAGCCGGGCCAGCTCCGGTGCCGCCCGCTCCATGACCGTCCGGTGGAACCGATGCCAGTAGCCCGGGTCCCGGCGAGCCGGGTCCAGGGGCTCCATGGAAAGTCTCTCCTCGTGACTCATCCGTTCAGTCTCCGGTCTTCCCGGCCTCCGTCGGTTCGCTCAGGATCGCGCGAAGCGCTTTCCGGGCGTAGTGCAGGTGGGAGCGGACGGTGCCCGGGGGCATCTCCAGGTGCTCGGCGATCTCCCGGTGCTTCCATCCCTCCAGGTCGTGCAGGAGGACGACCTCCCGCTGGACCTCCGTCAGCTCGTCCAGGGCCTCCATGAGGCGGCCCCGGAGCGCCGAACGCTCGGCTGCCCGCGCCGGCCCCGGGGTGCCGCTGCTGGCGCTCTCCGGAATCGGCTCGGTGGCCCGCAGGTTCTCCCTCCGGAGCAGGTTCCGGGCCCGGTTCCGGACGATCGTCATGAGCCAGCCCCCGAACTTCTCGGGGTTACGGCAGTCGTCCAGGCGGCGGAGCGCCGCGACGAACGCCTCCTGGGAGGCGTCCTCGGCGTCCTCGTGGCGCCTGGTGACCGACAGGGCCACCGCGTAGGCCGGGCGCATGTAGCGCTCGACGAGGATCCCGAAGGCCTCCTCGTCTCCTTCCCGGGCCCGACGCACCAGGGCGCCGTCGCTTTTCTCCGCCGCATCCATGTAGACACCCGACGGGGAAAGGGTGTTGAAAGTGTCGAGTCCCGCAGATGTTAATTAGTGGCTTCCGACGGACGGTGGCCAGCGTCCGCCCGGAATCCCGTATCGGGAGGGGGCGGCGGGGCGTGAGGCCGGGGCCGACCGAAAAGCGCGACCCCCGGGGCGGGACCGGGGGTCGCGGATGCCTGCTGTCGGTTGGGGGGTGGGGCTCAGGCGGCGCCTTTCCAGCGGCCGTAGGGGAGGGTCGGCTGGGGGCGGACCTTGCCGCCCCAGATGAATGCCTGGATGCGGGGGTGTCGACCCTGGGAGCAGCCCTTCCGGTCGGTGATCACGATCCCCGGCACGTCGTCACAGGGGCGTTTCGCCCCGTCTCCTCCCGCTCCCGTCGCTTCCGGCGTCATCTCTATCCCTCCGGCGTGAATCGTCGCTCTCGTGTGGATCCGTACTCGGTGGGCCCGGAATGGGCCGCTATACAAGAGTTGCACGAGGCGTGCCGCCCTCCGAGGAATCCGGCTCCGGCCTGCCGTTATGGGACGAACGGCAGATCGGGAGCCCACGGGCCGCCGGAAGGTGTTCACTGAGGTGGACAGGGGGCGTGTGGAAATGACACACCCGAAGGAGCGAGGGCGTCGGGGCGAGGGCCGCC
>CAZMPV010000546.1:0-1526 GCA_964567985.1 uncultured Gemmatimonadaceae bacterium | reverse complement strand
CGGCTGGCGTACATCTTCGAGCCGGAGACGGTCGAGACGCCGACGGACGCCGCCGCGCCCGAGGAGGTGGGGGCCGGGTGACGGGGACGGCGAACGGGGGGCCCGGAACCGGCCCGGCTCGGGCGACCAGGGCGCTCCCTCTCCTCGCCGCGCTCGGGCTCCTCCCCGGCGGGTGGGCCTGCGGAGGGGACGGCCCGGCGGGACCCGGGGAGCGCGGTGTCCCCACGGAAGTCGCCGTGGTCGCCGGAGACGGCGTAGCGGCCCCCGCCGGAACCGTCGTCCCCGAAGGACCGACCGTGGCGGTCCGCAACGGGGCGGGCGAGCCGGTTTCGGGCGTGGAGGTCGACTTCGAGGTGGTCCGGGGCGGAGGCCGGGTGGATCCGTCGACGGCCACCACCGACGGGTCGGGGCGGGCCGGGACGATCTGGGTCCTGGGCGTCGAGCCCGGGAGCGATCAGGCCCTGAAAGCGTCCATCGGCGGCGGGCTCAGCACCCGGATCGAAGCCACGGCCGCAGCCCCCGCGGCTGGCGAGATCCACCAGGGCCGGGAGGGGTACACGGCCTGGCTCGTCGGTGACCTCCCGCTGATCCTGAGCGCGCCCCACGGCGGCGACCTGCGACCCGCGGAGATTCCGAATCGGGGATACGGGGTCACGGTCAAGGACCTCCGGACCCTGGAGCTGGCCCTGGCGATCCAGGAAGCTGTGGAGGCCCGGACCGGGGGACGTCCCCACCTGGTTTACACTCGCCTCCACCGGACCAAGCTCGACGCCAACCGGAAAATCGAGGAGGCGGCCCAGGGCCAGCCCGCCGCCGAGCGAGCGTGGCACGAGTACCACGCCTACCTGGAAGCCGCCGGCGCCCAGGCGGAGCGTGGCTTCGGCGCCGGCCTCGTCCTGGACGTCCACGGCCATGGCCACGACATTCCCCGGATCGAGCTCGGCTATCTCCTGGACGACGACGAGCTCGCCCTCTCCGACGCCACCCTCGGCTCCGGCGGCTACGCGGGGTCGACCAGCATCCGGGACCTGGTCGACCGGAGCCCGGCGACCTTCCCGGAGCTCCTGCGGGGCTCGTCGAGCCTCGGCGGCCTCCTGAACGCCCGGGGGGTCTCGGTTGTGCCCGGCCCCGCGACCCCGCACCCGGGCGATGCGCCCTATTTCTCCGGGGGGTACATCACCCGACGACACGGCTCGGCCGAAGGCGGCGCCGTCAGCGCGATCCAGCTCGAGCACCACTGGCCCGGACTCCGGGACACCGAGCCCGCCCGGGAGGCCTACGCGTCGAAGCTGACCGAGGCCCTCGCCGAGTACTTCTCCACCCACTTCGGGCGAGAGCTGGGCCCGGAGCCGACCAGCGCCCCGGCGCCCTTCACTTCCCTCCTCAGCCGAAATAGGGCTCCAGGGCCTCCTCGGGGGACGGCGGCGTCAGGAGGCTCACCGTCACCATCAGCACCCCCGAGACGATGAAGCCCGGAAGGACGGGGTCGATGTCGGCGAGCCCGTAGGCCTTCCAGAGGAAGGTGG
>CAZMPV010000545.1:0-1531 GCA_964567985.1 uncultured Gemmatimonadaceae bacterium | reverse complement strand
CAGAGACGCCCAGGTCCTTCCAGAAGGAGCCCCGGCGTCCGTCGGCCAGGTGGACGCCCGCGGCCACTCCGGCAACCTCGCCCACCAGGGCGCCCAGGGCGAAGCCCCCCACGGCGGCGAGGTCCTCCCCGGAGCCGGCGTTCGCGTCGGCGGCCCACGCCCCCAGGTAGCCGAGACCGAAGAAGCCCACCGCGCCCCCCACCACGCCCCCGACGGCGAGGCGGGCGGCGGAGGGGAGGGTGTCCTGCCGGGCCTGCGTCGGCGGCGGGACGCGGAAGGTCCGCTCCTGGGCCGCTCCGGCCGGCGGGAGGAGGAGGAGCGCGGCGAGGGTCACCGCGAGACCGGCGGGTCCGGGGCTACGCCTCATCCATCCCCTTTCGGAGCCCCCGGAGGAAGGCCTCGGCCTCGCCGACGCCGCCCTCGTCCAGGGCGTCGATGAGGGCGCTTCCCACCACGACCCCGTCGGCGACCCGGGCCACGAGGCCGGCCTGCTCCGGGGTCGAGATCCCGAAGCCCACGGCCACCGGGAGGTCGACCCGCTCCCGGATCGCCTCCACCTCGCGGCCCAGCTCGGCCCGGAGCTCGGTCCGGGCGCCGGTGACCCCCATCCGGGAGATGTAGTAGACGAAGCCGCTCCCCCCTTCGACCACCGCGGGGACCCGCTCGAGGGAGGTGGTCGGAGCGATCAGGCGGATCAGGTCGAGCCCGGCCTCCCGGATGGCCTCCTCCACCTCGGGGTCGGCGCCGGTGGGCAGGTCGGTGAGGAGCACGCCCTGGGCTCCGGCCTCACGGGCGTCGGCGCAGAAGGCCTCCACGCCGTAGCGGAGCACGGGGTTCAGGTAGGTGAAGAGAACCACCGGCGTGTCGTGGCGAGCCCGGAAGCCCCGGAGGAGCTCCAGGGTGCCCGAGACCGTCATCCCCTCCTGCAGGGCCCGGTAGGAGGCGCGCTGGATCGTGGGACCGTCGGCCAGGGGGTCGCTGAACGGGATGCCGAGCTCGATCACGTCGGCGCCGGCCCGGACCAGGGCCTCCAGGACGTCCAGGCCCCGATCGGGAGAGGGGTAGCCGGCGGTCACGTACGGAACGAGAACGGCCCGCCCCTCGTCGGCGCGGGCCCGGAAGACGTCGGTCAGCCGCCGTCCGGCCGACCGACTCCGCTCAGGGAACGAGGTAGTCGCTGACACGTATGCCGTACTTCTGGGGATCGGTCGTCTTGATGATGCTCTGGACGGGCTTGCCCGTGTCGGGATCGATCTCCGAGAGGTCCACCTCCCGGGGCTCGGTCAGGGGCACCCCCATCTCGTCCGAGATCACCTTCACCCGGGGCAGGTGGGCCTTCTCGGGGTCGTCGTGCACGCCGGAGACCACCGCCAGCTCCAGGCTGTCCAGGATGACCAGGGTGCCGATCGGGTAGACGCCGGTCGCGTTGATCAGCGCCTTGACCAGGAGGGGGTCGAAGCCCCGGCGGGGGTTGTCCCGCATCTCCTTGAGCACCTCGTCCGGGGCCCAGGGCTCGTACTGGTAGCTCCGG
>CAZMPV010000544.1:0-1536 GCA_964567985.1 uncultured Gemmatimonadaceae bacterium | reverse complement strand
AAGGGGTTCGCCTCGATGATGGAATCCAGGAGGGCGCGGCGGACCTCCTCCTCGGACTCCTCCTCCCGGTGGCTCCGGAGGTCGTCGAGGACGGCGCTCCGGAGCTCCTCCAGGGAGTCGAAGTCCCCCACCTGCGCGGCAAACCGGTCGTCCAGGGCCGGGAGGTCCCGGGCCTTGACCTCGAGAAGCTCGACCCGGATCCCCTTCCGTGATCCGGCCAGATCCTCGTCGGAGAAGTCCTCCGGGAAGCCGACGCGGAAGTCGTCGCTCTCGCCGGGCTGGAGGCTCTGGATGGCCTCCTCCACGTCCGGGATGGCGTTGCCCTCGCCGAGGACGAAGCGGTACGGCTCGCTCTTCCCCTCCGACGGCTCCTCGGGCTGGCCCTCGTCGTCAAGCGGGGTGATCTGGACCGCCACCTGGTCGCCCTCCCGGGGCGGCCTCTCCACCGGCTGATAGACGGCGTGATCGTCCCGGAGGCGGTCGAGCACCTCCTCCACGTCGTCCTCGTCGACCTCGGCCGCCGGCCGGTCGATGCGGAACCCCCCGATTCGCTCCAGCTCCAGGGTCGGTGCCACCTCGACCTCGGCGCGGAAGCTGAGGGGCCCACCCTCTTCGTAGCGGACGTTCCCGATCTCCGGCCGGGCCACGGGCTCGAGGGCGGCCCGGTCCACGGCCTCCCGCCAGGCCTCGTCCACGGCGGTCCGGGCGGCCCGCTCGTCCACGACCTCCCCGTAGCGCTTCTCCACGACCTTCGGGGGCACCTTGCCGGGCCGGAAGCCCTTCAGGTTGAGCGAGCCCCCCAGCTCGGAGCGCTCCCGGGCACGGATCGCCTCCATCCGCTCGGCCGGGATCGTCACGCTGACGGTCCGGGTGCCGCCCGGGCCCTCCTGGACGTCGATCTCGAGGGACGCCCCGGCGTCCGGCTCGACGTCCTTCGTCTCGGTGGCTTCCTCGCCGGAGGTCATCTCGGGATCCGCTCGCTCGCTGGCTGGATTCGCGTCGCTGGATTCGACCTCGGTGCTTCCGGCCCCGTCGGGGGCTCCCCCCCGGGGCGCCTGCACCGCCGGCCCGCGACCGGAGGGATGCGAAAGGGGGGATTCGAACCCCCACGGCCCGTCGGGGCCACCAGCTCCTAAAGCTGGCGCGTCTGCCGTTTCCGCCACTTTCGCCCGTGGGCGCGGGCGACGGCCCGTGCCGGACGCCCGCCGGGCGGGCCGGGTCCGGCGGACGTGACGCCCCGCCCGGAGGACCCTGAAACTAATCGGAGGTCGGGCCGCCCGGAACCCGGTGGGCTCAGCTCTCGGGAACCTCCACGGTGGCGAAGACGAACCGTCCCTGGCCCTCCGGCGTGGCCAGGTAGAGCTGCACGCGGGACACGTCGCCCGGCTCGATGCCGGCGACCGCCTGCCGGTAGCTCTCCATGCCCGTGATCGGCTGGCCGTTGATCCGGGTGACGAAGGTGAACTGGCTCCAGGCCGGCGCCGCCGTCACCAGCGGGCTCCGCGGGCTGGCCTCGGAGACGTACACGCCCTGGAC
>CAZMPV010000543.1:0-1546 GCA_964567985.1 uncultured Gemmatimonadaceae bacterium | reverse complement strand
CGCGGGCCGTGGAGGGCGACGCAGCGGGCCGGCTCCCCGTCCCGGCCCGCCCGTCCCCCTTCCTGGTAGTACGCCTCGAGGCTCGCCGGAAGCTGGTAGTGGACCACGAGCCGGACGTCCGGCTTGTCGATCCCCATCCCGAAGGCGTTGGTGGCAACCACCACCGGCCGGAGCCCGGAGAGGAAATCCTCCTGGACCCGGGCCCGGGCGTCGGAGGTCATTCCCGCGTGGTACGCCTCGGCCGGATGGCCCAGGCGGGCCAGCTCGCGCCGGATCGCCTCCACCGCCCGTCGGGTGGCCGCGTAGACGATCGTCCCCCCGCTCCGGTCCCGGAGCAGGGCCCGGACCCGGGCGCTCTTCTCGCCGTGGTCCCGGGCCCGGAGAACGCTCCAGGAGAGGTTGGGCCGGTCGAAGCTCAGCACCACCCGCTCGGGACGGCGGAGGCCCAGGACGCGGACGATCTCCTCCCGGACCCGGGGGGTGGCGGTGGCGGTGAGGGCCAGGGCCGGCACCCCCAGGACCTCCCGAACCCGGCCGAGCTCCAGGTAGGCCGGCCGGAAGTCGTGGCCCCACTGGCTGATGCAGTGGGCCTCGTCGATGGCCAGGAGAGCGACGGGGATGTCTCGCAGCCGGGCCCGGAACGCCGGCACCCGGAAGCGCTCCGGGGCCAGAAAGAGCATGTCGAGCGCGCCGGCCGCGGCCCGCTCCAGGATCCGGCGACGCTCGCCGGGGTCCAGCGTCGAGTTCAGGAGCTCGGCCCGGAGGCCCCCTTCACGGGCCCGGGCGAGCTGGTCCTCCATGAGGCTGATCAGGGGGCTGACGACGAGGACCGTGCCGTCCAGGAGGTGGGCCGGGAGCTGGTAGCAGACGCTCTTGCCGCCGCCGGTGGGGAGGACGCCCAGGGCGTCCCGACCCTCCAGGGCGGCCCGGACGAGGGGCTCCTGGCCCGGCCGGAACCCGGGGTAGCCGAAGTGGCGACGGAGGGCGGCGGCGAGGTCGGTGGGGGCGGTGGGCGCTGGCACACCCGGAGGGTGGGGATGGGGGCTGGGCGAGGGAATGCCCTACTCGGCCTGTCCCACCTCCCCTCCCTCCTCGCCGCCGTCCTCCCCCTGCGGGAAGAAGCGCGCCGCGAAGCCCGGCACCAGCACCCCGACGGCCGTCCAGATCAGCCACTCGATCTCGGTGGCCATCCCCACCACGGCCAGGACCGCCCCTACCGTGAAGCTCCACACCTTGAGCTGGAGCCAGCGATCGTCTTTCCGGGGCCGGCGGTCGAGGAAGACCACGCCGCCCCCCTACGCCTCTCCACCCTTCGAGCGCTCCAGGAAGCGGCGCACGCCCTCCCGGCACGCCTCGGTCAGGCGGGCCAGGGTGTTCACCTCGGCCCCCCGGGCGATCCCGTCCTCGAAGGCGACGCCGTCCAGGCCGTAGAGGAGCCGCTTCGAGAGCTCGACGGCTGCGGCGGGCCGCCCGGCCAGCTCCCGGGCGAAGTCCAGGGCCGCCTCCTGGAAGCCCTCGGCCGGCAGGACCCGGTTCACCAGGTGGA
>CAZMPV010000542.1:0-1546 GCA_964567985.1 uncultured Gemmatimonadaceae bacterium | reverse complement strand
GCCGGCGGCCGCCCAGGAGACCGACAGCATCCCCGGAGTGAGCCTCGGCCTCCTCTACGAGACCTCCTTCCAGCCGGCCCTGGCGATCAAGCCCTTCGAGGGGCGCTTCGGCGGGAGCGGGGCGGCGTCCCGGGTCGAGGCGATCATCGGGCGGGACCTCCGCTACAGCGACCGCTTCGAGATGATGGACTCGCTGCCGGCCGGCGTCGTGGACCGGCCCGGGGTGGACTACTCGCTCTGGGACCAGCTCGGGGCGACCTGGCTGATCACGGGCCAGGTGGAGGGAGCCGGCGACGGCTTCGTCCTGGTCATGGAGCTCCACGACGTCCCCTACGGCGACGTGGCCCGGAGGGAGCGGTTCCGGATCCCCCGGCCCGAGGAGGAGGGCTTCCGGATGGCGGTCCACCGGGTCTCGGACGCGGTGGTCCGGTGGATCTTCGACGAGCCGGGGATGGCGGCGAGCCGGATCGCCTTCTCCCGGAAGATGCCGGGCTCGAACGTCCAGGAGCTCTACGTCGTCGATTCCGACGGCGAGAACCTCCGGCGCATCAGCGACTTCGGCGACCTGACGCTCCAGCCCACCTGGTCGCCCGACGGCACCCGGCTGGCGTACATCTCCTTCAAGTCCGGCGAGCCCCTCCTCTACGTCCGGGACCTGGCCACCGGCGAGGAGCGCACCGTCGATCACGGGGGAAGCGGGCAGCCGAACACGCCCGCCTTCAGCCCCGACGGCGAGCTGCTGGCCTTCTCGCTCATGGGGGGCGGCCGGAGCGGCATCTTCACGTACAACCTGGCCGACGACTGTTGCCTGGTGAACCTGGTCGGGGGTCGGTGGCAGGACCTCTCGCCCACCTATTCGCCGGACGGCCGGCGGATCGCATTCAACTCGAACCGGCTGGGGACCGCGGTGCCCCAGATCTACGAGATGTCGGCCGAGGGGGGACAGCCCGAGCTGGTCTCCCCTTACATCTACGGCGAGGGCGGCTATTTTACGTCGCCGGACTGGTCGCCGGTGGATCGGAAGATCGCGTTTCACGGCCGGATCGACGCGGGACGCTACCACATCCTGGTGGCCGACGTCGAGGCCGGCGGCAGCCGGGTGCTCCAGCTCACCTCGGAGGGCAACAACGAGGACCCGAGCTGGGCTCCGGACGGGCGGCACATCGTCTTCGTCGGGGAGCGGAGCTACGGCTTCGGCCTCTTCGTCGTGGACACGGCCACGGGGAGAATCCGCACGCTGGTGTCGGGGATGCGGGTCCGGGTGCCGGACTGGTCGCCCTCCCTGGACCGGGAGGCGGTCCAGGCGACCGACGAGCAGGGAAGCGGCGCCGGGCACCGCTGAGCCGGGTCCGGGTCGCGGACGGTCGGCGGCACGACCGCGAGCCGACAGACGTTGCGCCATGGGCGGAAACGCCTAGTATCTATGGCTGTGCCGGGAGCCCGATCGGAACGGCCACGGAAAAGTGCAGGAACGCAGGCGACGGTCGGGTCACCAGAGAGCGCTCGAATCGGATGAAGTCGTCACTCGTCACAACCCAGGAGTAGG
>CAZMPV010000541.1:0-1549 GCA_964567985.1 uncultured Gemmatimonadaceae bacterium | reverse complement strand
GTGTATCCGGTGAGCTGTCATCCCCAGGTCGAGCGACGGGCGATGGACTGGTCGGTCATTCTCGGAGGCGGGTTGGCCTGGGACGTGGGGGGCGCGCTGGTACTCCTGGAAGGAAGGTACCACAGGGGGCTCACGGATCTCGAAGACCGCAGCACGTCCTTCGAAGTCGAGAACCGGGTGTTCACCATGATCACCGGCGTGTCGCTTCCGCTGGCGCTGGGGGGCTGACCTCGATCTTCCGCGCCGCTTCATCGACGTCCATCGGACCGTCCGGGTCGCCGCCTTCGTTCCCGCGACGCTTCATCGACGTCCTCCCGGCCGTCGGCTTCACGGGGTTCGTTCCCGTGGTTTTCGGACCCGGCTCGCCCGACTGCTCCGGCGGACGAGCTGGCTCTTGCGCGGACCCTATATAGAAACACATATTGCTATGTAGAAATGCATGTAATGGGGCTCGACGGATCGTCGAGCGTCGCGCTCCCGTGAGCCCGGGACGAACACGAAGGGGGACGGCACGACCATGAGCGACTCCACTCCCGACGGCGGGACCCTCGGATACAATGCGGCCCTGGTCCTCCAGGCCCTGAGCGAGGGGCACGCCTATGGCTTCGAGGTCATGCGGGTCGCGGATCTGCCCAGCGGGACGGTCTATCCGCTGCTGCGGCGCCTCGAGGCGGCCGAGCTGGTCCGCTCGCGCTGGGAGGACGAGGAGAAGGCCCACGCCGAGGGCCGTCCGGCCCGGCGCTACTACGAGCTCACCGGCGAGGGGGAGGCCGCCCTGGCCGAGGCCCGGGAGCGGATCGCCGCCCGCCACGCCGCGGTCTTCGGTGATCTCGCCGCCGGCGAGGGGTCGGCGGGCGGCTAGAAAGGAACCATGGGACGCCTCCTGGCCCGCCTCCTGGTCCGGCTCGCATCGCTCCGGGCTCCCCGTCTCGAGAGGGACCGCTTCGTCCGGGAGTGGGAGGCGGAGCTGTGGCACGAGGAGCGCCGGGGCGGCGAAGGCCCGGTGGGAGCGGGGCTGGTGGGCCACGCGCTCGGGGCCTTCGCCGACGCCCGGACGCTCGCGGACGTACACCGGGGAGCCCGGAGGAGGGGATCGATGGGCGAGTGGACGACGGGAATGGCGGGCGAGATGAAGCGAGCGGCCCGGGGGCTCCTGCGAAGCCCCGGGTTCACGGCCACGGCCGTGCTCACCCTCGCCCTCGGCATGGGGGGGAGCGCCGCGATCTACACGCTCCTGGACCGGGTCGTCCTCGATCCCCTCCCCTATCCCGACTCGGAGCGCATGGTCGAGCTCTCGAATCAGGTGCCCGGCGTGGGGCCGGACGAGGTCTGGAACATGTCCACGGCCCAGTACGTCCACCTCTCCGAGGGGGCCCGGTCCCTGGAGCGCGTGGGCCTCTACCGGGGGATCGGCGCAAACGTCCAGACCCCGGAGGGACCCCGCCGGAGCTTCGGCTGGCGGGTGACGGCCGGGGTGTTCGACCTGATCGGGGCGCGGGCCCGGCACGGTCGCGTGATCACGCCCTCCGACGACCGTCCCGGTGGGCCG
>CAZMPV010000540.1:0-1554 GCA_964567985.1 uncultured Gemmatimonadaceae bacterium | reverse complement strand
AAGATCCGCCCGGTGGGGCGTGAATCTCCGTCCATTCGCCGTCCGGACTTCGGACCGTTCGAACTTCGAACGAGGTTCTCTTTCCGGAAATGGGCAGACTCCCGGTGGGTTCGCGGGGACCTTTGCGTCGTGAGTTCGCGTTACGGGCGTGAACGGGGCCGGAGAACTCCGGGCTTTCCAACGACATTCAGAGGACGGACAGACCATGGCTGAGACCGAAGCGGAGCATCTCGACGCGGTGATCATCGGGACGGGACAGGGCGGCAAGCCTCTGGCCGGGGCCCTGGCCGAGGCCGGCTGGGACGCGGCCATCGTGGAGCGGGACCGGGTGGGCGGGACCTGCGTGGTCCGGGGGTGCACGCCCACGAAGACCATGATCGCCAGCGCCCGGGTGGCGCACCTGGCCCGCCGGGCCGGCGACTACGGCGTGCGCGCGGGCTCGATCTCGGTGGACATGGAGGTGGTGCGGGAGCGGAAGCGCTCGATCGTCGACGACTGGGTCGCCGGGAGCACGAAGGGCATGGAGCGTCACGAGACGCTGGAGCTGATCCGGGGCGACGCCCGCTTCGTCGGCACCCGCGAGATCGAGGTCGAGCTCTCGGAGGGCGGTGTGCGCAGGCTGGCCGCCGACCACGTCTTCATCAACGCCGGCGCGCGGCCGACGGTTCCGCCGATCCCCGGCCTCGACGAGGTGGACTTCCTCGACTCCACGTCGGTCATGGAGCTCGGGGAGGTCCCCGACCACCTGGTGGTCCTGGGCGGCGGCTTCGTGGGCCTGGAGTTCGCCCAGATGTACCGTCGCTTCGGCGCGGAGGTGACCGTCCTGGAGCGAGCGCCCCGCCTGGCCCCCCGGGAGGACGAGGACGTCTGCGCCGCCCTGGGCGAGATCCTGGAGGAGGACGGCATCGTCGTCCGGACCGGCGCCGAGGCGACCCGCATCGAGGAGACGGCCGACGGCGGCGTCCGGGTCGAGGTCGACGCGGAGGAGGGGGCCGGCTCCGTGACCGGAAGCCACCTCCTGGTGGCGGTGGGCCGGACGCCCAACTCGGACTCCCTGAACCTGGAGGCGACGGGCCTCTCCACCGACGAGGGCGGCTACATCCCCGTGAACGGGCGCCGGGAGACCGAGGTCGAGGGCATCTGGGCCCTGGGCGACATCACCGGAGGGGCGCCCTTCACCCACACCTCCTACGACGACTTCCGCGTCATCCGGGAGAACGTGCTCGACGGGGGCGACGCCACGGCCGACGACCGGATCCTGACCTACGTCGTCTTCCTCGACCCTCAGCTCGGCCGGGTCGGGCTCACCGAGGAGCAGGCCCGGGAGGAGGGCTACGACGTCCGGGTGGCGACGCTGCCCATGAGCCGGGTCGCCCGGGCCATGGAGATGGACGAGACCCGGGGCCTCATGAAGGCGGTCGTGGACGCCGACACCGACCGGATCCTCGGCGCCGCCGTCCTGGGCGTGGAGGGCGGGGAGGTGATGACCGTCCTCAAGACGGCGATGATGGGCGACCTCCCCTACACGGCGCTCCGGGACGGCGTCTTCGCCCA
>CAZMPV010000539.1:0-1562 GCA_964567985.1 uncultured Gemmatimonadaceae bacterium | reverse complement strand
TAGCCCGAGACGAAGACGAAGGGCCAGCGCATCTCGTGGTTGTGGGCCAGGTGCTTCCAGTCGGCGTGCCACGCGGCGATCGGCCGACGGATGTTGCTGACCTCGCCGCTCAGGGCGGGCTGGAGGTCGAAGATCCGGAGCGGCGCGTACTGGTACTCGGTCTCGGCCACGGCGTAGCGGCCGTCGGGGGTGGGCGTGAAGGTGTGGCCCCAGTTCACCCCGGAGACGCCGGTGACGGTGGCCCTCAGCACCGGGTCCTGGAGGTCGGTCACGTCGTAGACATAGTAGCCGCCCCCGCCCCCGCCGTAGAAGCGGTCCTCGCCGCTGTCCGGGTGGTAGCCCACGTAGAGGTCGTGGTAGCCGGTGAGCCGGGTGTCGGCGCCGGGGGGCACGGGGGTCGGCACGTTGGCCACGAAGGCGTTCTCCGGCCCCTCCTCCACCAGGGTCCCCAGGTCGTAGACGTTGGCCCCGGGCCCCCGGACCGTGGTGAAGAGATACACCCGGCCGTCGGAGTGCTTGTAGATGAAGATGTTGTGGAAGCCCCCGGGGAGGTCGGGCTCCCGGATCCGGGCGACCTCCTCGACCGTCGAGCCGTCGGGCAGCCCGGTCACGTCGAAGACCACCGCGCCCAGGTCGGTGTTCGGCCCCCCCTGCCTGAACTGGAGGCTCTGGACCACGTAGTAGCGGTCCTTCCACTTGAAGTGCTTCACGTCCCGGGCCCCACCCATGTGGAGCTCCTGGTTCTCGATCTGCCACTCGGTGATCTTCGTCGGCTTCTCCGGGTCGGAGATGTCGATGATCACCATGCCCACGGGGCCCACTCCGTCGTAGCGGGCCCGGGCCACGTAGGCGTAGGGCCGGGACATCTCCTGCTCCATGTCCATGTCCGCCAGGTTGTTGTGGGGACCCAGCGGCAGGTGGCCCAGGACCTCGATGTTGTCGCTGCCCCGCTTCAGGTGGGTCCAGGGGGTGGCGTCCTGCTGGGCCGAGAGCGTGGGCGCCGCCAGGAGCGCGGCCGCCAGGACGAGTCCCGTCGCACGGGCCCTCATCGCTCCTCCTCCCGGTCCTCGCCCGCGTCCCCGCCGCCGGAGCCGCCCGCGCCGTCGCTGATCGACTCCTCGCCCAGGTCGGTGTCCCACTTCTGGGCGCTGGAGACGTCGGGCATGCCCCAGCCCTCGCCGTTCCACCCCTGGAAGCCCTCCATCCGGAAGGTCCAGAAGCCGGTGGACATGTCGCTCACGGCGATCAGCCCGTCGGCATTGCGTACGTCGATGCCGAAGGCGCCGTTGAACATCGGGTAGCGGTCGGTGTTCGGCGGGCCCAGGTAGGTGTCGTAGTACGCCACCGTCCGGGGCTGGGTTGGGTCCGACATCTCGAAGACCTGGAGGCCGTCCAGGTAGCCCGAGACGAAGACGAAGGGCCAGCGGACCTCGTGGTTGTGCACCAGGTGCTTCCAGTGCGCGGTCCACGCCGAGATCGGGCTCCGGATGTTCGTGACCTCGCCGTCCAGGGCGGGCTGGAGGTCGAAGATCCGGAGCGGCGCGTACTGGTACTCGGTCTCG
>CAZMPV010000538.1:0-1562 GCA_964567985.1 uncultured Gemmatimonadaceae bacterium | reverse complement strand
ACCTCCCGGGCGTGGTCCAGGTCCTCGATCTCTTCCTGCCAGAAGACGCCGGGGCCGGTGGAGTAGACCCGGGGCCCCGGAATCTCGCCGGCCCGGACCATGTCGGCGTAGGAGAGGACGTCGGTGGTGGCGGTCTGGGGGTCCCGGGTCGTGGTCACGCCGTAGGCCAGGTTGGCCAGGTAGATCCACTGGTCCTTCCGGTGCACGCCCCAGGAGGGCCACATGTGGGCGTGGGTGTCCACGAAGCCCGGGACGATCGTCTTGTTCTCCACCGAGAAGACCCGGGCGTCGTCGGGCACGTCCACCGACTCGGTGGGGCCCACCTCCACGATCCGGTTGTCCCGGACCACGATCGTCCCGTTCTCGAAGATCTGGTCTCCGTTCATGGTGACGATCCGGGCGCCCCGGAGCGCCACCGTCCCCTGAGGAATGTCCCGGCGGGCCTGGATCAGGACCTCGAACTCCTCGGGCTCGTAGCCCGCCTCGTCCTCCTCTTCGTCTTCGTCCTCCTCTTCCCTTCCGGCGGCCTCGAGGCTGTCCTCCACCGCCCGGGCCCGGGCCAGGTCGTAGACGAAGTGGGACTTGCCCAGGGACCAGTGCACCGTCTCGCCGTCGGGTCCCCAGGCGGGGAACTCCCCGCCCATGGGATCGGTGAGCTTGCGGGTCGGAAACTCGGCCCGGTCCGGGTTCGCCACGGAGACCGTGGGCGCATCACCCCCGACCCGGGGGACGGTGACCGTGTAGAGCTGGCGGTTGATGGAGGCCAGGGCCAGCTTCCCCCGCGGCGCCATCCGGATCAGGTCCGCGTCCATGGACTCCTCGCTCCCGGGCGGCGTCGAGCCCGTGACCTTCAGGTGGGCCTCCTGGTCGGTCCCGTCCCAGCGGATCGAGACCAGGCCCTCGTCGTCGTCGAAGAGGTAGATCCGCTCGGAGCCCTCGGTGAAGTGGGGGCTCTCCCGCCCGTCGGTGGGGCCGATGACGGTCATCGATCCGCCGTCGGCCGGGACCCATACGAGGTCGTCGGCCGCGCCGATGCCGAAGGGGCTGGTCGACTGCCGGAACTCCCGGGCCCAGCCCCGGAGCGCGACGATCCGCTCTCCGTCCGGAGACCACGCCGGGGTGAGGTAGACGCCCGGCGTCTCGGTGAGCCGCCGGGGCTCGCCGCTCCCGTCGGCCGGGACCCGGTAGATGTGGCCGCCCTCGTCGGTGTCCCAGGTGACGTAGGCCACCGAGGTGCCGTCCGGCGACCACGTCGGGTAGTGCTCCGAGACGTCCGTGGTGGTCAGCCGCCGGGGGTTCGAGCCGTCGGCCTCCGAGACCCAGACGTGGTCCATGGCCGTGAACGCGAGCATCGAGCCGTCCGGCGAAGGCACGGCGTCCCGGATCTGCCGCACCAGGAAGGTCGGGGAGTCGGAGACCGGATAGTCGAAGTCCACCTCGGGGCCCATCGCCACTTCCGCCTGGACGTGGAAGGGGATCTCCTCGGCCTGCCCTCTCTCTCCCTCCACCGGCAGCTTCCAGATCCGGCCGCCGTAGGAGGCGACGACGTGCCGGGAGTCCGG
>CAZMPV010000537.1:0-1570 GCA_964567985.1 uncultured Gemmatimonadaceae bacterium | reverse complement strand
TGTTGATGTTGTTCACGAAGGTGTGGACGTTCTCGCTGAAGCCGTCGTCGTACTGGAGCGCCAGCTCGATCTCGGCCTCCTCCTTCGAGGCCTCGAAGTAGCAGGTCTTCTCGTGGATGGCGCTCCGGCTCCCCCGGAGGTAGTCCACGTACTCGGCGAGCCCGCCCTCGTACTGGTACTCCTCCCTGCGGACGTCGCTCTCCTCCTTCTCGGGCGCGGCCCCTTCCCGCTCGTCCTGGAGGACGATCTTCAGGCCCTTGTTCAGGAAGGCCAGCTCACGGAGCCGGTTGGAGAGGGTGTCGAAGTTGTACTCGATCTCCGGGAAGATCTCCGGGTCGGGGTGGAAGGTGACCCGGGTGCCGCTCCCGTCGGCATCGCCCAGCTCCTCGAGCTCGGTGACCTTCTTGCCCTTGCCGTAGGTCTGCTTGTAGAGGCGGCCGTCTCGACGGATCTCGACCTCGAGCTCCTCGGAGAGCGCGTTGACCACGCTGACGCCGACGCCGTGGAGGCCGCCGGAGACCTTGTAGGTGGTGCGGTCGAACTTCCCGCCGGCGTGGAGGGTGAGCATGGCGAGCTCGACGCCCGGGATCTTCTCCGTGGGGTGCTCGTCCACCGGGATGCCCCGCCCGTCGTCCACGACCGTGACCGAGTTGTCCTCGTGGATCGTGACCTCGATCTCGTCGCAGTAGCCGGCCATGGCCTCGTCGATGGAGTTGTCCACCACCTCGTAGACCAGGTGATGCAGCCCCCGGGCCCCGGTGGACCCGATGTACATGCCCGGCCGCTTCCGGACGGCCTCCAGGCCCTTCAGCACCTGGATCTTGCCGGCCGTGTAGTCGTCGGGCATCACGTCCCGTTCGTTCTTCGCCATCTCGTGTCCCTGTTTGGGTCAGTCCGTCTTCAGTCGCTCTCCGCCTGCCGGAAGCGGATCGTGTCGATGCGCCCTTCCTCGCGCCCCTCGTTGATGCGCTCCAGGATCCGTCGCTTCATCATGTCCAGCTCCATGAGCCAGGCGCTGGAACGCACCTCCACGAAGAGGACACCCCCGTCCACTCCGACCGGCTCGGTCACCTCGGCGATCTTCTCGCCCACGCATTCGTCCCACGCCTCCAGGACGCTCATGCGCTGGATCTGCTCCCGGACGCCGGTGTCCTCGAGGACACCCTCCAGGAGCTCTCCGACCCGGCTCGGCCCGCCCCGGTCGCTCACGTCTCCACCCGCCCGTCCCGGATGCGCCAGCGCGGGAGCACCTCGCTCCGGATCCGCACGTCGCTGTCCTTGGGCGCCGTCAGGATCACCTGTCCGGTCTCCTCCCGCTCGAAGAGCTCCAGGATCCGCTCGCCCCGGCCGGGATCCAGCTCCGCGAAGACGTCGTCGAGGAGCACGATCGGCTCCGTCTCCCGGGCCCGGCGAATCGTGTCCGCCTCCACCAGACGCAGCGCCAGGGCCGCCGTCCGCTGCTGGCCACCGGAGCCGAAGTCCCGGACGTCGAGCCCCCGCTCCTCGCCCTCGAGGGTGAAGACGACCTCGTCCCGGTGGGGCCCGACCACCGTGTTGCCCACCCGGCGCT
>CAZMPV010000536.1:0-1576 GCA_964567985.1 uncultured Gemmatimonadaceae bacterium | reverse complement strand
ACCGGAAGGGGGAATCGGGCCGCGGGGCGCCCGCGAACCCCTCGTCTCCGAGGGCAACGACCCGTCGTGGTACCGACCATGTGGGTGCCCGACGGAGACGGAGCGAGCCCGGAGCGAGCGCGGGTGAGTGGGGGTCCCGCGGCCCGATTCCCCCGCTGCTCATTCGGCCGTTTTCAGCTCCTCCCAGAGCGCATCCAGCTCCTCCAATGACGCCTCGCCCAGCACGATCCCGCGCTCGTCCGCCAGCTCCTCGAGCCTCTCGAAGCGGCGGGCGAACTTCCGGTTCGCGGCGTCGAGGGCCGTGGTCGGGTGGCTGCCGGCCAGCCGGGTCAGGTTCACCACCGCGAAGAGCAGGTCGCCCAGCTCCTCTTCCAGGGCCTCACCTCCGCCCGCGTCCAGGGCCTCCCGGACCTCTTCCAGCTCCTCGGCGACCTTCGACCAGGCGCCGCCGGGCTCGGACCAGTCGAAGCCCACCCCGCTGACCCGCTCCTGGATCCGGTGGGCCCGGAGCAGGGGATCGAGTCCCGGTGCCAGCCCTTCCAGGGTCCGGCGACCCTCGCCCCGCTCCCGGGCCTTGAGGGCTTCCCACTCCTCCCGGTCGCCGAGGCCGAAGAGGTGCGGGTGACGGCGCTTCATCTTCTCCTCGAGGCGCTCGGTCACCGAGTCGGCGTCGAAGGCCTCCCGCTCCTCTCCCAGGACGAGCTGGAAGGCGAGGTTCAGCAGGAGGTCTCCGAGCTCGCCCTCCAGGTCGGCGTCGTCGTCCTCCCGGATCGCGTGGACCACCTCCTGGCTCTCCTCCACCAGGTGGGGGAGGAGGCTCCGGGGGGTCTGGGCGGCGTCCCACGGGCAGTGGGTCCGGAGGAGGCGGACCAGGGCCAGGGCCCGGTCCAGGGTGCCGTCGACCTCCGGGATCCGGAGGGGGCCTCCGTCTTCCCGTCCGGTCGAAGGCGCGTCGTTGTTCTCGGGTGAGTCGACAGGGCCCATGAGACGATCCGGCTGAGGGCGGAAGAAGCCGGCCGCGGCGCCGCTGTCGGGCGTCCGGCGGCCCTTGCTCCGGCGGTATCACTTCGCATCTTTTCAGGCCCATGTCAACGGAGCCGAGCGGACGGGCCTGGATCGAAGTGGACGGGGCCGCTCTCCGGCGGAACCTCCTCGCCGTCCGGGAGCGGGTGGGCCCGGACGTGGGCCTGGTGCCCATGGTGAAGGCCGACGGGTACGGCCTCGGGATGGACCGTGTGGTCCGGGCGCTCCGGCCCGTCGATCCCGCGGCGTTCGGGGTGGCGACGGTGGAGGAGGGCGAGGCCCTCCGGGAGGCGGGGGAGGAGCGCCCGATCCTGGTCTTCAGCCCTCTTCCCCCGGGGGCCGAGGAGACGGCCGTGCTCCGGGATCTGACGGCGTGCGTCTCAGATCTGGAGGGCCTCGATCGTCTCGGCGACGCGGCGGCCGTGCACGGACGGGCGGCCCCGTTCCACCTGGAGGTGGACACGGGCATGGGCCGGGCGGGATTCGACTGGCGCCGGCTCCGGGAGTGGGGTCCGGAGGTGGCCGGGAGGGCCTCGGACGGCGCGTTGCGCTG
>CAZMPV010000535.1:0-1587 GCA_964567985.1 uncultured Gemmatimonadaceae bacterium | reverse complement strand
CGCGACCGCCGAGGACGCCTCGCCGCCGGAAGGAGACGCCCCGGCCTGGCCCCCGGATCACCGGGCCGCCGTCTACGACGACGCCCTCCGGGGCCTGGATCGGCTGCCGATGGTCCGGGGAGCCGCCATGGTCCAGCCCCTCCCGCTGGCGGGCTCGATCGCCACGACATTCCTGGTGCCGGGCCTGGACTCGATGCCCTCCCTGCCCTCCGGGGGCCCGTACGTCTATTCGGTGAGCCCGGACTTCTTCCGGGCCATGGGCATCGAGGTGCTCCGGGGCCGGGCCCTGGAGCCGCCCGACGACACACCGTCGGCCGAGCGGGTCATGGTTGTGAACCGGACCCTGGCCCGTACCGTCTGGCCCGGACAGGAGGCCCTGGGCCGCTGCGTCCTGGTGGACGCCGACACGGCGCCGTGCACCCGCGTCGTGGGGGTCGTCGAAGACACCCGGCGCCAGGACCTAATGGAGGACGAGGCGCAGATGCTCTACTACGTGCCCATCCGGCAGCAGCAGGTCCGGGGGTCCCCGGCCGGCCTCCTCGTGCGGGTATCCGGCGACCCGGACGATGCCGCCCCCGTCGTCCGTCGGGCCCTCCAGGAGATGAGCCCGGGGGTGCGCTTCGTCGAGGTCCAGCCGTTCCGGCACCTCTTCTCCCACGAGCTCCAGCCCTGGCGACTGGGGGCGAGCATGTTCACGGTCTTCGGGCTCCTGGCCCTGATCGTCTCCGCGGTGGGGCTGTACTCGGCCCTGGCCTTCGACGTGGCCCAGCGGCGTCACGAGCTCGGGGTTCGCTCGGCCCTCGGCGCCACCCGCCAGCGCCTGGTGGGGCTGGTGGTGCGTCGGGCCGTTGCGGTGGTGGGCGTCGGCGTGGTGGTGGGCACCCTGGTGGCCCTGGCCGCGGGACGCTGGATCCGTCCCCTGCTCTACGAGGTCTCGCCGGCCGACCCCCTGGTCCTGACCGGCGTGGCCGCGGCCCTGATGGGGGTGGCCCTGGCAGCGAGTTCGATTCCCGCGCTCCGGGCCACCCGGGTCGATCCGAACCGGGCGCTCCGGGCGGAGTAGACGTCCCTACATCTCCAGCTCCAGCCAGGGGCTCCAGCGGGCCCCGTAGACCAGGAGCGTCCCGCCCACCAGTCCCACGAGGAAGCCGTAGGGCAGGGCCAGGGCCGAGAGCCCCACGAGGACCACCACGGTGAGCCGGAAGCGGTCGTCGCTCATGTCGCTGATCAGCCGCATGAGCGCCAGCGCCTCGAAGAGGAGGATCACCCCCAGGACGGGCTCGGGGAAGAGGTGGATGGCCTGGTCGAAGCCGGCGCTGAAGAAGAGCCCCAGCACCAGGTAGAGGCCCCCGTAGATCACCGGCGAGCCCCCGGTCCGGGCACCGAAGGCGTGGTGACCGGCCAGCCCCCCGGATCCATGGCAGGTCGGGATCCCCGAGAGGAAGGGGCTGACCAGGTTCATCAGCGAATAGGTCAGGCCGATCTTCCGCACGCCTACCGGCCGCTCGGGAAAGAGGTCTTCCGTGAGCTGCCGGGTGGCGAAGATCGAGTTGCCCAGGGAGAGGGGGATCTGGGCCAGCCCCAGGA
>CAZMPV010000534.1:0-1603 GCA_964567985.1 uncultured Gemmatimonadaceae bacterium | reverse complement strand
GAGTGAAGGCGATCCGGGCCTTCGACGGGTGGGTCGTGATCGTCTCGGTCCGGGGCGAGAGCTCCCGGGGCGACTACTCCCTGATCGGCTCCACTTCCTGCCCGGACGGACGGACGACCCGCGGCGCCGCGGTCGCGGTCCTCGACGCCACCAACCGGATCCTCGGAAAGTACCTCGACGGGGAGTGAGGGCAGCGGGCCGGGAGACTCCGCCCTCCTCCGGGCGACCCCGGGGGACCCTCCCGGGCTCAGCCCCGGGCGGGCCGGAGCCCGACCTCGTAGGCCTGCCAGACCCCGGGTCGGACCGGGACGTAGAGCGTCTCGTAGGGCTCCCCGGCGTCGGTGTCCGTGAAGAGGGGCACGCCCTCGTGCTCTCCGACCCGGCGAATCCCACGGCAACGTAGCCGGACCTCCCCTCCGGACCTCCGGTACTCCCGCTCGTCCAGCGTGACGGGCTCGCCTCCGGTGTACCAGCTTCGCTCGCCCGCGTACGCCCCGGCGAAGACGACGCCGGGCCGGAGCGACTCGACGGGCACCCGGTCGGGCCCCACCAGCGTGTCCCCCTGGACGGTGACCAGGACCCGGACCTCGTCGCCGGTAGCGAGGCAGAGGTCGGCCGGCTCCCCGCCGGGCAGGTGCGGCGCCACCTCCCGCTCCACCACCACCGTGTCCGGGGGCGGGGCCGGCATGGGGGCCGGCGGCGGCTCTCTCTCCAGGAGCTCGGGCTCGCACAGCCCGCCCTCCGTCGGGCAGAGGGCGATCGACGCCGTCACGCCGTACTTCTTCGTCCGGTAGCGGCTGGCGTCGGTCTGGTAGTTCACGCCCAGGACGTGCCCGCCGACCCGGACGCCGCCCCAGTCGAGCTGGGCGCCCAGGTTCACGTCGAAGCCGTTGTAGTCGCCCACCAGGTTGAGAACGGTCCCATCCGATACGTCCACGTGGACCGCTGAGCCGAAGAACCACCCGTTCGAGCGGATCGGAGCGTAGAAATCCAGGTCCTGTCCGTCCCTGAACATCCCGTCTCCCCAGCCCAGGACGAAGGTGAGGTCGTGGTTCGGGAGAAGGCGGGCGTCGAAGCCCGGCAGGATCGCCGAGGCGACCACGTAGGGCGAGAAGTTCGTGTCGACCCCGTCCGCGGGACCCGCGTACGACTCCTGGAGTCCCGGGTCCGGAAAGCCGAGGCGACCCGGCTCGAAGTCGCCGTTCGGGTCGACGTCGTCGATCGTGGGCGAGGTGACGTAGCGGGCCCCCACCCCGAGCCCCAGGCCGCCGTATCGTTCCGGCTTCAGAAGCAGGACCCGCCCGAACGCCCCGACCATGTTGCCCCCGCTCCCGGCGTCCGCGAAGGACTGGAACGTCCCGCCCACCTCGAGTCGCTCGAAGAGCCCGACGGCCAGCGAGGCGTCGTCGTACCACTCGGAGACCGGGCCCGTGCGGCCCACCTCCGTTCCCGCGTCGCCGATGATCGGCCGGCTCGGGATGTCCACCGAGAAGCCCGACCAGGTGCCGGTGACGGCCAGGTGGGGGAGGACGCTGGCGACGGGCACGTCCAGGAGGCCGGAGCCGTAGCGGAGCGTGCCCGGCATCCCGGTGGACTGGGCGAC
>CAZMPV010000533.1:0-1605 GCA_964567985.1 uncultured Gemmatimonadaceae bacterium | reverse complement strand
CCGAGCTCCTGGGCCGGTCCAACGAGACGGGCGTCTGGGGCATCGGGGACCTGTGGCGGGGCGACCTGCACCGGGAGCTCGGGGAGCTGGAGGCGGCCGAGGACTGGTACCTGATGCTGGAGACGCCCGTCGTCGCCTACGAGCGGCTCGGGGGACTCTACGGGGAGATGGACCGGCCGGAGGACGCCGCGGCCGCCTACCGCCGGTTCGTCGCGGCCTGGGAGGACGCCGACCCGCAGCTCCAGCCCCGGGTCGAGGAAGCGCGGGAGCGGGCTCGGCAGCTCGGCGGGACGGCAAGGTGACTAACCGGCCGGAGGTCGCGCTCGTCCTCTGATCACCGGACTCTACAAGACCGACGTCATCCGTCGTCGGGGGCCGGGGCGGTCGCTCGAAGATATCGAGTTAGCCACCCCCGAATGGAGCTGGTGGTTCAACCAGCCCTGCCTCCTCGGTCCCATCGGGCACGTGTGCCCCCGGCAAGTACGAGGAGGTGTACTACCGCCCTCAGCAGGCTCCAGACGAGCCCCTGACACTCAAGCCAGCGGATCTCCGATAAACCCGGGGCGGTTCACTTGAGGGTCCAACCGACACTGTAACCGACACACCCGATCGGGACTCGATCCGAGCTGACAAGCGGGGCCTCTCGTCGTGTTCAGCCTACCCGGCCCTCGACCACGCTCATGGGCTGGCCGTGGGCGGTATGGTGGCCGGCCAGCTCCATCCCGGCCGCCTCGAACAGCTCCCCGTACTCCTCCACCGTCCGCTCCCGGCCGGTGGTGCAGACCATCATGTTGATGTCGAAGAGCTTGGCGAAGTGCGGCGTGTCCGGCCCGGGCACGACGTACTCGGCTACGAAGACCGGGGCCCCGTCGGTCGCCGCCTCCCGGATGCTCTCCAGGATCTCCACGCACTCCCCGTCGTTCCAGTCGTGGAGGATGTGCTTCATCAGGTAGCCGTCGGCCCCGGGCACCGCCTCGAACATGTCGCCGGCGGTGAAGGTGATCCGGTCGGCGACGCCCACCCCCTCGGGCACGGCCCCCGCCTCCTCGACGACCTTCGGCAGCTCGAGAACCTCGCCCGTCAGGTGGGGATGGGCGTCGAGCAGCTGGCTCAGGAGGTAGCCGTAGCCGCCCGCCACGTCGCAGAGGTGGTCCACGTCGGCGAGCTCGTCCCCGTCCAGCGCCTCGAGCACGGCCCGGGTCTCGGCGCGCGAGTAGCTGGTCATCGCCTCGTCGAAGATCCGCGAGTACTCGGGATCCTCCTCCGGGTACTCGAACAGCTTGGAGCCGTGCTCCATCTCGAAGGCGTCCTGCTCGCCGGTACGCACCATCTCCGGGAGGCGCGGCCACAGGGTGTAGTGCTTCGGACCGTCCTCCAGAAGGGCCACTCCCCGCAGGCTGTGGGGATGATCCTCGGTGAGGAACTCACCTTTCCCGGTGACGGAGAAGGTGCCGTCGGGCCGCTCGGCGAGCAGGTCGAGGGAGGCGAGGGCGCGGAGCAGCCGGTAGGTGTTGTCGGCGTCCAGATCGAGCGCCCCGGCCACCTCCCCCGCGGTGCCGGGCCCGTCGGCCAGCTCCTCGAACACCCCCAGCTCGACCCCGGCGT
>CAZMPV010000532.1:0-1609 GCA_964567985.1 uncultured Gemmatimonadaceae bacterium | reverse complement strand
GCACGCCGTCCGGGGCCCCGTCGTCGGTGGCCGGAAGCCACTGACCGGTGGCCAGACGCTCCGCCTGGTCCGCTTCCACCCGGACCGTCGGCAGGTGCGCGACCGCCTCGGCCGGAGTCAGGCGCGCCCGCGCCACTTTCGCCTCGTCGTCCAGCTCGTCGAGGGCCACGGCGTCGTCCACCCGAAGCGTGCCGATCCGGGTCCGGCGGAGCGCCGTGAGGTGCGCCCCCACACCCAGGGCCTCGCCCAGGTCACGGGCCAGGGCCCGGATGTAGGTCCCGCTGGAGCAGCGAACCCGGAAAGCGGCGTCGGGGGGCTCGTACGCCAGGAGCTCGCTCTCCAGGATCTCCACCTCCACGGGCTCGAGCTCGACCCGCTCTCCCCGTCGGGCCTTCTGATACATGGACTCGCCCCCGACCTTCTTCGCCGAAAACTGGGGCGGGACCTGTTCGATCCTTCCCCGGAACCGGGCCAGGGCTCCGACCACGTCGTCCGCGCTCAAGCCCCGCCAGGCGTCGCTCGTCTCCACGACGTCGCCCTCGGGGTCCAGGGTTTCGGTCCGGACCCCCAGGCGGGCCACGGCCTCGTACGTCTTGTCCCGGGCCGACAGGTACTCGGCGAGGCGGGTGGCGGCCCCCACGCAGAGGAGGAGGAGACCCGAGGCGAAGGGGTCCAGCGTCCCGGTGTGGCCGACCTTTCGCGTGTCCAGCGCCCGGCGGGCCCGGGCGACGACGTCGTGGGAGGTGGGGCCCGGAGGCTTGTCCACGGGGAGCACGCTCCCCTCGCGAACGCAGATCATCAGGCCGGGGAAGCCCCCGCCTCGTCATCGTCGTCCTCGTCGGCGTCGGCCTCCCCCGGGTCCTCCTCCTCCTCGGGCAGAACCTCGTCGAGGATCTCCTCGATGCGCATGGCCTGCTCCAGGGTCCGGTCCTCACGGAAATCCAGCTCCGGGATCCGGTGGAGGTGCAGGTCCTGGCCCAGCTCCCGGCGGATGTAGGGAGCCGCGGCCTCGAGCCCCTCCATCATCTCCTGCCAGTCCGGGTCCTCGCCCGACGGGCGGACGTGGACCCGGGCCAGGGAGAGGTCGGCGGTGGCGTCGACGCCGGTGACCACCACGAGGCCGACGCGCGGGTCGTGGACCTCCCGGCGGACGATCCGGGAGATCTCCCGCTTCAACTGCTCGTTGACCCGGGCGAGTCTCCGCTTGCTCATGCCTGTGGGGGGTTGGAGGGGAGAGGGTCTAGCAGGTCGCTGAAGAAGTGGGGCGTCGGCACGCCCGGTCTCAGTGCAGGGCCCGGCTGGTCCGCATGACGATGGCCCGGGCTTCCTTGGCGACGAAGTCGTCCACCTTGTCCAGGACCGAGTCGGCGAAGCGGCCGTCGGTGGCCACCAGGGCCACGCTCAGCTCCGCCCGGGTCCAGATGTCCTGGTGATCGGTCTCGGCCACCGAGACGTTGAAGCGGTTGCGGATCCGGTCCTTGAGCGAGCGGACGACCGTCCGCTTCTCCTTGAGAGAGCCGCACCCCGGCAGGGAAAGCTGCCAGGAGATCGATCCGACGACCATGGATGTCTCCGGGATGGGCGCCCGGCGAAGGCCCGGGCGCGGTGA
>CAZMPV010000531.1:0-1614 GCA_964567985.1 uncultured Gemmatimonadaceae bacterium | reverse complement strand
CGGCGTAGATCTCGTTGTCGCCGTCGAGGTTCGTGTCGAAGCCGTTCATCACCATGACCATCTCGTTGGCCGGCTCCAGCTCCCGGTCGGCGGGATCGACGATGAAGACGCCGTAGAGCCCCTTGTGGATGTGGCGCTTCAAGGGCACGGCGTGGCAGTGGTAGAGGTGGAGGCCCGCCGGCGCGGCGTCGAACTCGTAGACGAGGCTGTCGCCCGGGTTCACCACCTCGAAGACGCCGTCCTGGTCCGCCGGGTGGATCCCGTGGAAGTGGATCGTGTGGGGATGGCTCCCGGCGTTGGAGAAGTTGACCCGGATCCGGTCGCCCTCGGTGCAGCGGATCGTCGGCCCGGGGACCTGGCCGTTGTAGGTCCAGGCCGGGAAGTACACCCCCGGAGCGACCTCGATCTCCACGTCCCGGGCCACGATGTCGTACTCCCGGAGCGTCTGGCCGTCGGCGGTCGTGGAAACTTCCCCGTAGTCGAAGTCCTTCAGGTACTCCATGGGGTCGAAGATCGAGGTGTCCACGTCGCCGCCCGACCCCATGGCGTGGAGGTGGTCGTGGCCGTCCATGGACCCCCGGCCGCCGGCCCGGCCCGGCCGCTGGAATCCCAGGGCGCCCCCGGCGGCGGCGAGCCCCAGGGCTCCGGCGGCGCCGGCCCTGAAGAGGTCCCGACGGGAGACGGTGCCGGAGCCCTCCGGCGCCTGCCCGGACTGCGGACGGTTCCCGGCGCCGGCCTCCGGGCCGGCCTCCCCGTCGTGGTGCCCGGACGGGATCCGGTCGTCGGACGGTGTTCGATCGGGCGACTCGCTCATGCCTGACTCCAGGAAGTTATACGCTGCGAATCTTCAAATTAGCCATGCCTAAACTTTTCCCGAAACGCCCGGTTCGTCAAGGATGTCGGGATTCCTCGAATCCCGCTTCCGCCGCGGCTGGAAGGGTTCCCGGAAGCGGGATCGCGCGACCCCGCCCGCCCGGGTCCGGCTACCCGCCGGGCTCCCTCGTCCGGTGCGCCTCCAGGCACCAGCGGTCGGCGCTCCGGGGCAGCACGAGCAGGAAGAGGAGGAAGGCGGCCCGGGGAAGGACGTGGGTGGTGACGTCGAAGAAGGGCTCGGCCAGGAGGTGGCCGAAGAGGGCCGCAGCGGCGAGGTCGAGGTCGCGCTTCCCGGTCATCGGGGGGTCTCTCAGCTGGACGTCCTCTCCGGGAACTCCCGACCGATCTCCACCGCCGAGCGGAGCGAGAGGGCCGAAAAGGTCAGGGTGCCGTTGTTGCAGCCGGCGGTGGGCATGGTGGGCGCGCCGACCACGAAGAGGTTCTCGTGGTCGTGGCTCCGGCCCCAGGGGTCGACCACGCTGTTCGACGGATCCGTGCCCATCCGGCATCCGCCGGCGGGGTGGTCCTGGGTGTCGTCCACGTAGGTGGTGAGCACCGTGCCGTCGCCGGCCGCGGCCATTCGACGGTGCAGGGCTCGGATCGTCTCCTCGGTCCACGCCCGGTTCTTGGCCGAGACCGGGGCGTCCCGGAAGCGGATGCGGGGGAGGGGATCGCCCCAGCGGTTCGTCATCCCCTCGTCGAGGACGAGCCGGCTCTCCCGGTCCGGGATGACGTCGTAGT
>CAZMPV010000530.1:0-1614 GCA_964567985.1 uncultured Gemmatimonadaceae bacterium | reverse complement strand
GCGATCCGTTCTCCCGTGAGCCGGGTCCCGTTGGTGCCGACCACCACCGTCGCGCCCCCCTCGGAGGCGTGGCGGGCCAGGGTCTCCAGGTCGTCACGGAGCAGCGGCTCGCCGCCGGTGAGGATGAGCATGGGGTTCGGATTCACCTCCAGAACCTGATCCAGGATCCGGAGGCACTCGCCGGTCCCGAGCTCGTCCTGGCGGGCGTGCCAGGAGCCGGCGGAGATGTAGCAGTGGGCGCAGGAGAGGTTGCATCGCCGGGTGAGGTTCCAGGCGACGACGTGGGGGAGGGGAGGGGCCTCGGCGTCCTCCGTGCCCGCGCTCGTGGACGGAGCCCGGTCGGATCCGGGCGATGACGTCCAGGGAGAGTCCAGGAGGGCTTCGCTCCCGGAGCGGCCCGAGTCGGGAGGCCGGGAGCTCATCCGTTCCCGTCCTCCTCGTCCATGAACGCTTCCACGGCCTTGCGGGCGTCCTCCGGAGAGGTCGCCTTCAGGTCCACCGGGCAGCTGTCCTGGGCCTCCTCGGCGATGTCCCGTATCGGGCAGCGCTCCACGCCGCTGGCCTTCGCCTCCTCGATGAACTTCTTCATCTCGGGGCTCAGGGCGTCCACGCCCTCGGCCTCGGCCTTGAGCTGCTTCGACTGGAGCTCCCGGAACATGACGAGCATGGTGTCCATGTCGAACTCGTCGGCCTCGATCATGGCCTGCTTGTTCTCGTCCATGACCGTGGTCGTGACCCGCCACATCTCGTGCTCGCGGGCGAAGCGCTCCACCGTGTTCCGGGCCAGGGGTCGGGCGATCAGCGGCACCTGCTTCAGGCGCTCGAACGCCTCGTGGGTCCAGACCACCGGGTCCTGGGCGGTGCGCTCGCGCTCGCTCTTGTGACCCGTGTACGGGCACTTCTCCTCGATGGTGGGCGTCTCGGGCACCGGGTCGTCGTCATAGCCCTGCACCACGGTCCGCTCCATCGCCTTCTCGGCCTTCACCTCGGCCATGGCCAGCTCCTCGGCGGTGCCGATGCCCATCACGAGCTGCATGTGGGTCGGCAGCAGCTTCTGGATCGCCTCGTCCAGGCGCTCGTCGGTGACCATGGGCAGGCCGTCGGCGCCCAGCGGCGGGACGCAGACGCCCTCGTCGGCTTCCGCCGCCCCGTCTTCGCTCCCGGACCCGGCGTCCGCACCGTTTTCGGACGCGACCGGGGCCCCCGAGCCGTTCCCCCCGGGCCCGTCTCCGTTGAAGCGCTCTTCTTCCCGGTAGGTCAGGTTCGCGCCGGGACCGTAGTTGTCCAGGACGAACTCCTCGACGGCGTTCCGGGCGATCCCCAGGGCGAAGGGGGGCACCCGGAGGATCCGGACTTCGGCCTCGGGGGCCCACTCCAGACCCGTCTCGCCGTCCTCCTCGATCCACGGGATCTCGTCGGGGCGGACATCCTCGCCGCCGACCATGAGGACGTTGGTCGGGGCCAGGCGGACCAGGTTGCCGGCCTGGGAGCCCATGTCGGTGCCGTCGATGCGGTGGCTGCCGTGGCGGCCGATGACCAGCACGGTCGGGTCGACCTCCTCGACCCACTGGAGGATGCACTGGAAGGGCTTGCCGATGAGGATCTGGGTCTCGA
>CAZMPV010000529.1:0-1618 GCA_964567985.1 uncultured Gemmatimonadaceae bacterium | reverse complement strand
TGGTCTGCGGGTCGAAGTGGCTCGCGGGTCTGCGGGTCGAGTTGACTTTCCCCCGGAGCGGGAGCGCCCCCGGGCGCCGCCGCGGCCGGGCCTCTCCGACAGGACGGACGAAGACGAAGAGATGATCGAAGCGAGCGAGCTGGTGAAGGAGCTTCAGGGAATGCGCGACGAGGGCTACCTCTCGGACGCGCTGCTGCGGAAGGCCGTCGTCCGGCTCTCGGAGTCGGACGACCGGTTCGACTGGGTCGGCGTCTACCTCCTGGACGACGACGGAGACGAGCTCTGGCTCCACAACTACGTGGGAGAGCCGACCGAGCACTCGAAGATCCCGGTGGGGACCGGGGTGTGCGGCTCGGCGGTGGCCGACAAGGAGAACAAGAACGTCCCGGACGTCTCCGAGGTGGACGACTACCTGGCCTGCTCTCCGGACGTCCAGTCCGAGCTGGTGGTGCTCATCCGGGCCGGCGACGAGGTCTTCGGCCAGATCGACCTCGACAGCGAGGAAGCCGCCGCCTTCACCGACGAGGACGAGGTGTCGATCCAGGCGGTGGCCGACAAGCTGGCCGAGCAGGTCATGGCCGAGCGCAGATAGGACGCCCCCCTCCCGGAGGTCGGGAGCCTCGGGCATGACCGCCCTCCGGGTCCTGACCGCAGACAACCCGGGGCCCTTCACCCTGGACGGCACCCGGACCCACCTGGTGGGCGAGCTCCGGGTGGCGATCATCGATCCCGGCCCGGACGCACCCGAGCACGTCCGGGCCGTCGCTCGAGCGGTGGAGGGAGCCCGGTCGGTGGTCATCCTCCAGACCCACGACCACGACGACCACGCCGGGGGCGCTCCCGACCTGGCCGCCCGCACCGGCGCCGAAGTCCTGGGGGCCGGCGCCGGGGCCACCCCCATGGCCGACGGCGACGGGGTCGAGACGGACCGGGGCCGCCTCGTGGCGGTCTCGACTCCCGGGCACGCCCGCCGCCACCTCTCCTTCCACTGGCCCGGCGAGTCCGCCGTCTTCGTCGGCGACCTCCTCCTGGGCCGGGGTGAGACGACGTGGGTGGGGGCGTATGCGGGCTGCGTCCAGGACTACCTGGACTCCCTGGACCGGATCGAGGCCCTGGAACCCCGGATCCTCTATCCCGCACACGGGGCCCCGATCCGGGATCCGGCCGCGGCCGTGGAGCGGTACCGGGCGCACCGCAGGGAGCGGCTGGAGCAGGTGCGTCGGGCCCGGGAGCGTCGTCCCGCCGCCGACCCCGCCGAGCTCGTCCGCCTGGTCTACGGCCCGGAGCTCCCGGAGGGAGCGCTGGAGGCCGCGAGGCTCAGCGTCGAGACGATGCTCCACCACCTGGAGAGTAGCTGACGGAGAAGCCGGACCCGGGTTGCTCCCGCCGGAGCCGCCATGGTACTCTGCCGGTACGGGTGGCCGGCCGCCGACTCCGGGGCCGGCGCCGCTCTTCATCGACGCGTCCCGAAGCCGCCGTGACCTCCTCGAACCCACCGCTTCCCGACCGTCTCCTGGACCGCCTCCGGGGCGTGGTCGGCGACGACGGGCTGATCACGGATCCGGCCCGGCTCATGGTCTACGAGTCCGACGGCCTCACGGCGTACCGTCACCTCCCC
>CAZMPV010000528.1:0-1640 GCA_964567985.1 uncultured Gemmatimonadaceae bacterium | reverse complement strand
TCACAGCACCAGGTGCTCCTCCAGGTCCTTGGGCGAGACGTACAGCCGGAACTCGTCGGCCTCGACCAGCTTCGTCTCGACCAGCTTGCGGTGCACGTCCTCACCCAGCGCCGAGCGGAGGAAGTCGCTGTGCTCGGCCACCTGCACCGCTTCGTAGAGGTCGTGGGGCAGGGAGGCGATGTTTCGCTCCTCCCGCTCCACGGGGCTCAGCCCGTAGAGGTCGATCGTCATCGGCTCGGGGCAGGGCAGCTCGCGGTCCAGGCCGTCCAGGCCCGCGGCCAGCATCGCCGAGAACGCCAGGTAGGGGTTGCAGGCGGCGTCGGGGAAGCGGAGCTCGAGCCGGGTGGCCACCTCCTTGCCGGGCTTGTAGACGGGGATCCGGACCGTGGCCGAGCGGTTGCGCTCGGCCCAGGCGATGTAGACCGGGGCCTCGTAGCCGGGCACCAGGCGCTTGTAGGAGTTGAACCACTGGTTCGTCACCAGCGCCATCTCCCGGGCGTGCTCCAGGACCCCGGCGATGAAGTGCTTGGCGTCGGCGCTCAGGTGGTGCGGGTCGTCGGAGGAGTAGAAGGCGTTGACCCCCTCCTCCCGGAAGATCGAGATGTGGGTGTGCATCCCGCTGCCGTTCTCGGCCTGGATCGGCTTCGGCATGAAGGTGGCGAAGACGCCGCAGCGCCGGGCGACCTCCTTGACCAGGTACTTGTAGGTCTGGAGGCTGTCGGCCATCCCGAGGGCCTCCTGATAGCGGATGTCGATCTCGTGCTGGGACGGGCCGACCTCGTGGTGCTGGTACTCCACGGGAATGCCCATGGACTCCAGGGCGAAGACCGTCGCCTCCCGGATGTCGTCGCCGATGTCCACCGGGTTGATGTCGAAGTAGCCGGCCCGGTCCAGGGTCTCGGCTTCGCCCTCGTCCCGGAAGTAGAAGAACTCGGCCTCGGGGCCGATGTTCATGTGGGAGTAGCCCTTCTCATCGAGGGCGTCGAGCTTCCGCTTCAGCACGACCCGGGGGTCGGAGGCGTAGGGCGAGCCGTCGGGGTTCCGGACCTCGGCGAACATCCGGAGCGCCCGGGAGCCGCCGGGTCGGAAGGGGAGCACCTGGGCCGTCTCGGGCTCCGGCACCGCCACCATGTCGCTCTCCTGGATCCGCTGGTAGCCCTCGATCGAAGAGCCGTCGAAGCCCATCCCCTCGTCGAAGGCGCCGGGCAGCTCCGACGGGGTGAGCGAGAACGACTTCAGGAAGCCGAGGATGTCGGTGAACCAGAGGCGGATGGAGGAGATGTCGTACTCCCTCACGTACCGGATGACGTCGCCGGTGTCGGTCAGGTCGAGACCCTCCCGACAGTCCATCTCGTCGACGTACTCCTCCATGCCCGCGCGGAAGCTCTCGACCTCGGAGAGAAAGTCGGCGGTCCTCATGACCCGGCTCCATGGCTCCCCGGCACCATCTCCCGGATCACGCCGTCGTGCTTGTTCAGAACGAAAATCCGCCCGTCGGGTCCCCGGTCGAGACGGAGGTCGGTGCGCTCGGCGGCGGCGCGGTCCTGCTCGGCGTTCTTCGCACGGACCAGGTCCAGAAGCGTCACCGGCTCGCCCCCGGCGGGCCGGAGGAGGACGCGCCTCAGGGCGTCCTGGCCGCC
>CAZMPV010000527.1:0-1646 GCA_964567985.1 uncultured Gemmatimonadaceae bacterium | reverse complement strand
TCGCCCCGAAGCTGGTCACGCCGACCTCGACCCACCGGCCGGCCTCGTCCAGCACGGCGAGGGGCCCTCCGCTGTCCCCGAAGCACGTCCGGGGCCCGCCACCCTCGGAGCCGGCGCAGATGATTCCCGGGCTGTCGACGTTGTACAGGTTCTGGCAGAGCGTCAGGTCGGAGATCGGCATCTCCACGGACCGAAGCTGACGGGAGATGTCGTGGCCCGCCCCGACTCCCGTCATGCCCCATCCCACCGCGGTGGCCGTGTCCCCGGTCTCGACCAGGGCGGGCCGACCGGTCGTGGTGAGCCGGATCCGGGGCAGGAGGACCCGGCGCTCGAGCCTCAGGACCGCCATGTCGTCGTCCAGGCCGCGCTGATTCAGGAACGTGTTGGTGATCCGGAACCCCTCGACCCCGACGCGCTCGCCGCCGCTCGTCAGGTTGCCTGTTCCCACGAGGACTTCCAGCTCCTCGCTCTGCCTGCCGTCCACGCAGTGGGCTGCGGTCAGGACCCAGAAGCCCGAGATGAGGGTCCCACCGCAGAAGAAGGCGTCGGCGTTGTTGTCCTCGGCGGCCCACAGGAGCGTGACCATGAAGGGGAAGTCTTCCCACTCGACCTCGCTCCCCTCGACGATCCGGGCCGGAGGGCGGGCTGCCGTGGCCCTCGCTCCCCTGGTCTCCGCGGTGGTCGTTCTCCCGCCGGGCCCGAGGGGCACACCGGCCACCCGGGCGGGATTCGCCTCGGCCGGACCCGGGTGGGTGTTGCTCCACCCCAGGGTCAGGGCCTGGCTCACCGTGTAGCTCCGCTCCCCGTCGAGCCCCTCGAAGGAGAAGCTCCCGTCTTCGAGGGAGACGGTGGCCACCTCGCCGGAATCCGGGCGTCCGCTCCCGTCGTCGTCCAGGAACACGATCATCCCGGCGATTGCGGCCTCTCCCCCGTCCCGGCTTCCGTCGGCGTCGGCGTCGAGCCAGACCGTGCCCGTGATGGCGTGATCCCCGTCTCCCCGGGGTGCCACGGCGAAGAGGGAATCCCGGGCCACCGCCTCGGCCCCGGCGTCGTCCCGGACCGTGAGGGTGACGACGAAGATCCCCACCTCGTCGTAGGTGTGCTCGACCGTGGTGCCGCTCCCGGTGGTGCCGTCGCCGAAGTCCCAGTCGTAGGACGCGATCTGGCCGTCCGGGTCGGCCGACGCCCCGGCGTCCAGGCGGGCGACGAAGGGCGTGGGGCCCGAGGACTCGGCGGGGGTGAATGCGGCGTTCGGCACCTGGTTCGGCGCCGGGTCTTCCGTGTCGTCGCCCGGGTCGGTGGGCGCCGGCGTGTCGTCCCCGCAGGCCGCGATCTGGAGCACGATCAGGGCCGGGAGGGCGGCCAGCGACGTGGAGAGGCGACGGGGACTCACGACCGGGTCCCCAGAGAGCCGTCGACGCTCACGTCGCCGTCCACCAGAGTCGGACGGCGAAGATCACCACCAGGACCGTCACGGCCCTCCGGACCCACTCGTGGCCCTTGCTCACGGTGAGCCGCACCCCGACGAGGCTCCCGGTCACGGTCCCCACGGCCAGCGCCGCCCCCATGCCCCAGGCGACCTTTCCCCCGGAGGAGAAGAGGAAGAGGGCAAGGATGTTGAAGAGCAGCACCAGGGCCACCTTCAA
>CAZMPV010000526.1:0-1664 GCA_964567985.1 uncultured Gemmatimonadaceae bacterium | reverse complement strand
CCCTGGCTCACCATGACCGTGGGGGTGCCGTTCACGCCCAGGGCCTCGCCCAGGCGCATGTTGGCGGTGATCGTCTCGGCGTGCTGGTCGCTCTTCACGCAGCTCTCGAAGGCGTCGGCGTCCAGGCCGATCTCCTCGCCGTAAGTGACGAAGCGGCCCGCGGGGTTGCCGGCCGAGGCCCAGGCGCTCTGTTCGGCGAAGAGCTTGTCGTGGTACTCCCAGTAGGCACCCTGGTCGCCTGCGCACCGGGCGGCCCGGGAGGCCAGGAAGGAGTTCGAGTGAATCTGGATCAGGGGGAAGTCGTAGAAGACGAAGTTCGCCTTCCCGGACTGGACGAGGTTCAGATCGATCATCGGCTTGACCTGCCGGGCGAAGCCGCCGCAGCCGGGACACTGGTAGTCTCCGAACTCGACGACGCTCACCGGGGCGTCCGGATCACCCAGGACGACCCCCTGGGCCATCTCCACGAGCTGCCGGTCGTTCTCGACCTGGAGCTCCACCGGCTCGGTCTGGGCCTGTCCCATGGTGTTCGAGCCCACGGTGTAGCCCACGACTCCGATGCCGATGACGGCCACCACGCCGAGGACGTAGTAGACCTTCGTCATGGATCCTTCGTCGGCGCGCTTCGGCGTCTTCTTCTCGTCTGCCACGATCCCAGCTCCGTCTCTAGAATTCCACCTGTCCGGGCCGGTCGGCGTCGGCCGTCCGGCTCGGCAACGGTTACACTCCAGCCCGTCCGGGGGGTCCCGCGTTCGGGCGCGCGATCGGCCGCCCCCGGTCAGTCTTCGACAAGCGCCTCCACGACCTCGGCGGTCGCCGTCAGGTCGTCGAAGACCCGATCGGCCCCGGTCCCGTCCAGGGCGCTCCGGTCGATCCGGCCCGTCGCCACCGCCACGGCCCGGTGCCCCCCGGCCCGGGCGCAGGCGACGTCCCGGGGCGTGTCCCCCACGATGACCACCTCCGACGCCTCGAAGCTCCGGCTCCAGCGTCGCTCGGCCCGGCGAAGCGCCACCGGCGGGATCTCCTCCCGGACCTCGGCGTCGGAGCCGAACCCGCCCACCGGGAAGCGCGCCGCCAGGCCCACCGATCCCAGCTTCAGGTGCGCCCCACCCGCAATGTTTCCCGTCACGAGCCCGAGGGCCAGCTCGGGCCGCTCCTCGAGGGCGTCCAGGAGCGTCTCCACCCCCGGGAGCACCTCCAGGGGCCGCTTCGGGAGCCGGCGCTCGAGCTCCACGAGGTAGCGGCCCCAGAGCGACGGAAAGCCCGCGTCGATGTCCTCGTCCTCGAAGCCGGCACCCCGGAGGAGCTCCCGGGCGATCTGGGGATCGGTCTTCCCGGAGAACTCGTGGCCCTCGATCGAGCCCGCCGTTCCGAAGACGGCCGTCATCGCCGCCCGGAAGGCCTCCTTCGCCGGGCCGCCCCACACCAGCGTCCCGTCCACGTCGAAGAGGATGAGGCGCCGGGGAGTCCCGGTAGCAGCCGCGGCCGTCACCCCTCGGCGGCGGCGACCCGGACCGCGGACTCGATGGCCCCCTCCAGGGCGTCCCGGGCGGCCGTGCCCAGGGCCGCGACTGTTCCCGGATCCAGCTCCCGGGTGGCCTCGGCGCTCGACACCGCGAAGGTCACGTCCCCGTCGAAGGGGGTGTTCACCGGGGAGATCCGCC
>CAZMPV010000525.1:0-1665 GCA_964567985.1 uncultured Gemmatimonadaceae bacterium | reverse complement strand
GCCCGGTGGGGCGCGATCTTCGGCCTGGGCGGACGGGACGGGGACCGGAACGTACTGGTGCTCCTGGTCATGTCGATCGTGGCGCCGATCGCGGCGATGATCATCCAGTTCGCCATCAGTCGGGCCAACGAGTTCCAGGCCGACCGCACCGGGGGCGAGATCGCCGGGAACCCCCTGGCCCTGGCCGGGGCCCTGGAGCGGATGGAGAAGCACGCGAAGCAGATCCCCATGGACGTGAGCCCGGCGGCGGCCCAGCTCGCCATCGTGAACCCCCTCTCCGGGAGCCGGGGCGGAGGTTTCACGAAGCTCTTCAGCACCCACCCCCCGACCGAGGAGAGGGTGGAGCGCCTGCGGGAGCAGGCGTCCGGCGCCGGCTCCTGAGCCGGTGGCCCGCGACCAGCTGATCGTCCGGGGGGCGCGGCAGCACAACCTCCGGGACATCGACGTCGAGCTGCCCCGGGAGAAGCTCATCGTCGTCACCGGCCTCTCCGGGTCGGGCAAGTCGTCGCTCGCCTTCGACACGATCTACGCCGAGGGTCAGAGGCGCTACGTCGAGTCGCTCTCCGCCTACGCCCGGCAGTTCCTGGGGCTCATGGAGAAGCCCGACGTCGACGCCATCGAGGGGCTCTCCCCGGCGATCTCCATCGAGCAGCAGACCGTCACCCACAACCCCCGCTCCACGGTGGGGACGGTGACCGAGGTCTACGACTACCTCCGCCTCCTCTGGGCCCGGGTCGGCATCCCCCACTGCCCGGAGTGCGGTCGCCCCGTGGTCCGCCAGTCGTCGTCGGAGATCGTGGACCGGGTCCTGGAGCTCGAAGAGGGGACGAAGGCCGAGGTCCTCGCTCCCCTGGTCCGGGGCCGGAAAGGCGAGTTCAAGGACCTCTTCGCCGACGCCCGCAAGGAGGGATTCGTCCGGGTCCGGGTGAACGGGGAGCTCCACGACCTGGAGGACCCGCCCGAGCTCAACCGCTACGAGAACCACGACATCTCGGTGGTCGTGGACCGGCTCGTGGTCCGGGCCGACGACCGGGAGCGGATCGCCGACTCGGTGGAGACCGCGCTCCGCACCGCCGAGGGCATCGTCGAGGTCCTGGAGCACGACGGGGAGGACGACGACGAGCCCACGTCCCACCTCTTCAGCGAGCAGTACGCCTGCCCCCACTGCGGCACGAGCCTGGTGGAGCTCGAGCCCCGGCAGTTCTCCTTCAACTCGCCCTACGGCGCCTGCGACGCCTGCGGGGGGGTCGGGACGCGCAAGGAGGTGGATCCCGACCTCGTCGTCGGCGACGGCTCGGACTCGATCCTCGACGGCGTGATCCTGCCCTGGGGCACGCCCTCGGGCCATCTGAAGCGCTCCGTGGTCCCGGGGCTGGCCGACGGCTACCGCTTCGAGGCGGACACGCCCTGGGACGAGCTCGACGAGGAGACCCGGGAGGGCATCCTCCACGGCTCGGGAGAGATGAAGCTCCGCTTCCCGTACCGGAAGGGGGGGAAGGAGGGGCACTACGAGGACGTCTGGGAGGGCGTCGTCGCCAACGTCAAGCGCCGCTACCGGGAGACCGGCTCCGACAAGGTGCGCAAGCAGCTCGAGGAGTACATGTCCACCCACCTCTGCCCGGAGTGCGAGGGCTCGCGGCTGAACGAGCGGGCCCGGGCCGTGAC
>CAZMPV010000524.1:0-1671 GCA_964567985.1 uncultured Gemmatimonadaceae bacterium | reverse complement strand
TACCTGGAGCGGCCCCTCTTCATCGAGTCGCACCGGCTGGCGCCCTTCGTGCCCCGGAGCACCGACGTCGCCGTCGTCCTGGACCTGATGATCCACGACGTGGACCTGGTCCAGAGCCTCGTGGGTACGCCCATCCGGGACATCGCGGCCACCGGGGTGCCCGTCCTCACCCCGAGCGTGGACATCGCCAACGCCCGCCTGACCTTCGAGGGAGGCGCGGTGGCGAACCTGACGGCCAGCCGGGTCTCGATGGAGAAGATGCGGAAGCTCCGGATCTTCCAGGGATCGGGATACCTGAGCCTGGACCTGGCCCGGGGGCGGGGGGAGTTCCTCCGTCTGACGGAAGATCTGCCGGCGCTGTCGGGCGACGGGCCCGGCAGCCTGGACCCGGAGGCCCTGCCCGCCGGCGGCCTGGAGTCGCTGGTCGAGCGGATCCCCCTGGAGGGCGACGACCGGGAGCCCCTCGCCCGGGAGCTCGAGAACTTCCGGGACGCGGTCCTGGGTCGGAGCGAGCCCGCGGTGCCCGGCGAGGCGGGACGGGCCGCCCTCGCCGTCTCCCTCTCGATCGAGGAGCGCATCAAGAGTCATGTCGCTGATAAAAGTCCGGCGTAACCGGAAGAAGAACTGGATGGACTCGCGGAAGGGGAAGTCGCCCCGGAAGCTGATCATCCTGCTCCTGGTCGTCGTCGGGATCATCTGGTACCTCAGCTACCGCTTCTGAGCGCCCCACCCGGGTGGTGAGCGGCGATGAGGGGCCGGCCGGGACGCCGGTGATCCTCCTCCTGGCCGGGGAGGAATCGGGCGACCAGCACGGCGCCTCGGTGGCCCGGGCGCTCCGGGAGCGCTGGCCGGAGGCGGAGCTCCTGGGCCTGGGGGGGGCCCGGATGGAGCGCGCCGGCGTCCGCCTCCTGGCGGGCCTGGACCGCCTGGCGGTCATGGGCTTCGTCGAGGTCCTGGCCCACCTCCCCTTCTTCTGGCGCCTCGAGCGCCGCATCAAGAGCCTCCTGGACGAAGGCCGGGTGGACCTCGTCCTCCCCATCGACTATCCCGGCTTCAACCTCCGGGCCGCCCGCCACGCCCGGAAGCGCGACATCCCCGTCCTCTACTACATCGCCCCCCAGGTCTGGGCCTGGAAGGAGAAGCGGGCCGGCCGCCTGGCCCGGGACGCCGACCGGGTGGCGGTCATCCTCCCCTTCGAGGAGGAGCTCCTGGAGCGGGCCGGCGCCGACGTGACCTTCGTGGGCCATCCGCTCCTGGACCGGACCCCGGCGCACCCGGAGCGGAACGCCTTCTGCCGGCTCGTGGACGCCGATCCCGGCCGGCCCCTCCTGGCCCTCTTCCCGGGCTCCCGGAAGCAGGAGCTGGAGCGCCACCTGCCCCTCCTCCGGGACGCGGTGGAGGGAATCCTGGAGGAGCGTCCCGACGTTCAGCCGGTGGTGGCCCGGGCGGGGTCGGTCCCGGGGGCGTGGCTCGCCGACGTCGACTGGCCGGCGACCGACGACAGCCGGAGCCTGCTGCGGCACGCCGCCGCGGCCGTGGTGAAGTCCGGCACGTCGACGCTGGAGGCCGCCCTGGAGGGGACCCCCTTCGTCACCGTGTACCGGACCAACCCCCTCACCCACTTCCTGGCCCGTCGTCTGGTCAACGTGGAGCGGATCGCCCTGGCCAACC
>CAZMPV010000523.1:0-1672 GCA_964567985.1 uncultured Gemmatimonadaceae bacterium | reverse complement strand
CCCCAGTAGCGGGAGTCCTCGCTGTTGTCCCGGTTGTCGCCCAGGACGAAGAACTTTCCCGGGGGCACCACGAGGGGGCCCCAGTTGTCCCGGGAGGGGCGGTAGTCGTCCCGGGCGTGGAGATCCTTCAGGACGTGGCTGTACTGCCACGACATCGCCGGGTGCACCGCGTCGCCGTTCCGGTCCAGGTAGCGGGCGTAGGGCTCGGCCTGGGGGGCGCCGTTCACGTAGAGCGTCTTCTCCAGCATCGCCACCGTGTCACCCGGCATCCCCACGAGGCGCTTCACGTAGTTCTTCTTCGGGGCGTGGGGCGGGTTGAAGACGACGACGTCGCCCCGCTCGGGCTGGTCCAGGGCCGGGAGCCGGACCCCGGTGTGGGGAATCTCGGCCCCGTAGACCGCCTTGTTCACCAGGAGGAAGTCGCCGACCAGGAGCGTCCGCTCCATGGAGGAGGTGGGAATCTTGAAGGCCTCGACCACGAAGGTCCGGACGACGAGGAAGAGGACGAAGGCGACCATCATGGAGCGAGTCCACTCCCACCCGGTGCGCAGGAACGCGCCGAGTCGGCGCTCGCCGTCCCGCCGCCGGTCCGTCCCGCCGTCCCCGCCCCCCCGGCCTCCGCTCACGCCTCTTCGTATCCGGTGTCGATCTGGGCTTTCTGGAGGCGCCCCGAGTAGTCGATGTAGCCCACCTTGGTCTCGGAGTAGAACTCGTAGACCTCCCAGCCTCCCTCCCGGTGGCCGTTGCCGGTCTCCTTCACCCCGCCGAAGGGCAGGTGGGCCTCGGCGCCGATGGTGGGCGCGTTCACGTAGGTGATCCCGTTGTCCAGCTCCTCCATCGCCCGGAACGAGATCCGGTTGTCCGTGGTGTAGACCGCGCTGGAGAGGCCGTAGCGGACCTCGTTGTTGATGTGGGCGGCCTCCTCGAAGTCCCGGAAGGTGATCACGCTCAGGACCGGCCCGAAGATCTCCTCGGTGGCCATCCTGGAGCCGGGCTTCACGCCCCGGACGATCGTCGGCTCGAAGAAGTAGCCCTTTTCGAGCCCGTCACCCTCGGCCCGGCTGCCGCCGAGGACGACCTCGCCCTCCTCCCGGGCGACCTCCATGTAGCCGGTCACCTTCTCCATGGCCTGCTGGTTGATGAGCGGGCCGACGTCGACGTCCTCGTCCAGCCCGTTCCCGAGGGCGAGCTCCCGCGCCTCCCGCTTAAGGCGGCCGAGGAAGGCCTCCTCGATCTCCTCGTGGAGCAGCAGCCGGGAGGTGGCCGTGCAGCGCTGACCGGTCGTGCCGAAGGCGCCCCAGAGAACGCCGTCCATGGCCAGGTCCATGTTCGCGTCCGGCATGACGATCTGGGCGTTCTTGCCTCCCATCTCCAGGGAGAGGCGCTTGTGCATCCGTCCGCAGACCTCCCCGATGCTGCGGCCGGTCTCCGTGGAGCCGGTGAAGGAGACCACCGGCACGTCCGGATGGCGGACCAGGGGCTCGCCGACGTCCCCGCCGAAGCCGTGGACCAGATTCACGACCCCGGGCGGCACCCCGGCGTCGGCGAGGATCTCGACGAAGAGGCTCGCCGTGTGGGGGACGTCCTCGGCGGGCTTGAAGACCACGCTGTTCCCGCAGGCCAGGGCCGGGAAGATCTTCCACGTCGGGATCGCCATGGGGAAGTTGAACGG
>CAZMPV010000522.1:0-1698 GCA_964567985.1 uncultured Gemmatimonadaceae bacterium | reverse complement strand
AGAGGACCGGCACGGGAGAGGCGGCGATCGCCCGGGCCACGGGCTCCTCGTTGAACGCCCAGAGGTCCTCGATGGAGCCGCCGCCCCGGGTCACGATCACCACGTCCACCCGACCGCTCCCGGCCAGGGTCCGGATGGCGTCGGCGATCTCCCCGGCCGCCCCCTCGCCCTGGACCCGGCTCCCCCGCACCAGGACCCGGGCCCACGGGGCCCGCCGGCGGATCACGGTCAGGACGTCCCGGATCGCCGCCCCGGTGGGCGACGTCACGACCCCGATCCGCTCCGGGAAGCGGGGCAGCGGACGCTTCCGCTCCTCGGCGAGCAGCCCCTCTTCTTCGAGCTTCCTCCGGAGCTTCTCGAAGGCCAGGCGCCAGAGCCCCTCCTCGCCTTCGCCCTCGAGCTTCTGGACCGACATCTGGTAGCGGCCCCGGGCCTCGTACAGCGTCAAGGACCCGAAGACCCGCACGGCCGTACCCTCGTCGGGGTCGGCGGGAAGGCGGGCGGCCGCGCTCCGCCACATCACGCAGTCGAGCTCGGCGTCCTCGTCCTTGATCGTGAAGTAGCGGTGTCCCGAGCGGGCCTTCGTCCAGTTGGCCACCTCGCCGCCGACCCAGACCGGCGGGAGGGTGTCCTCCAGCAGGGTACGGACCGCGCTGTTGATCTCGCTGACGGTCCAGACCCGGGGGGCGTCTTCCTTCTCCTCCGACGGCGCCGGCGAGTCGTCGAAGAGGTCCAGGTTCACGGGTTCTGGGCCAGGCAGGCGTCCACGGTGTTCCGCAGCAGCATGGCCCGGGTCATGGGACCGACGCCCCCGGGCACCGGCGTGATCGCCCCCGCGACCTCCTTCACCTCGTCGTAGGCCACGTCCCCCACGAGGCGGTAGCCCTTCTCGGTGTCGGGAGCGTCCACCCGGTTCACCCCCACGTCCACCACCACCGCGCCCTCCTTGACCATGTCGCCCGTGACGGTCTCGGTCCGGCCCACCGCCACGACCAGGATGTCGGCTTCCCGGGTCACTTCGGGCAGGTTCCGGGTCCGGCTGTGAGCCACGGTGACGGTGGCGTTGCCCCCGTCGGCCTTCCGGAGGAAGAGGAGCGCCATGGGCCGGCCCACGATGGTGGAGCGGCCCACGACCACGGCGTGTTTGCCCTCGGTCTCCACGCCGCTCCGCAGCAGCATCTCGATGATGCCCCGGGGAGTGCACGGCACGACGCCGTCGAGCTCGCCCGCCGCGAGCCGGCCCATGTTCACGGGGTGGAAGCCGTCCACGTCCTTCGCCGGATCCACCGCTGCCAGGATCCGCCCCTCGTCGATGGCGTCGGGCAGGGGGAGCTGGACCAGGATCCCGTGGACGCCGGGGTCGGCGTTCAGCCCCTCCACGGTGCCCAGGAGCTCCTCCCCGGGGGTCTCGGCCGGGAGGGTGATCTGGCGGGATTCGAAGCCCACCTCCTTCGCGTCCCGGTTCTTCATCCCCACGTAGACCTGGCTCGCCGGGTCGTCGCCCACCAGGACGGTGGCCAGGCCCGGGGCGTACCCGTGCTCGTCCCGGAAGCTCTCGATGCGCGCGGAGACCTCGTTCCGGACGGTGCCGGCGATCTCCTTGCCGGAGATGATGGTGGCGCTCATGGTCTCGTCTATTCCCTCAGCGGGTGCGGTTTCGTGGCGACGCCCGGTGACGCTCGTCGGGGCGGGTCCCAT
>CAZMPV010000521.1:0-1698 GCA_964567985.1 uncultured Gemmatimonadaceae bacterium | reverse complement strand
GCGGCGTCTACCGGACCCTGGACGGGGGCGAGACGTGGGAGGAGCTCACGAACGGGCTCCCCTCCGGGGACAAGGGCCGGATCGGGCTGGACATCTACCGGGGCGACTCGAACCTGGTCATGGCGATCGTCGAGGCCGACCCCCGCTCGCCCGACGACGACTTCGGCGACGATGAACGGGGTCCGCGGCAGAACGGCGTCTACAAGTCCACCGACCGGGGCGAGAGCTGGGAGCAGGTCAGCACCACGAACAACCGGCCGATGTACTACTCCCAGATCCGGATCGACCCCAACGACCCGGAGCGGATCTACCTGGGCGGCTCCTCGCTCTACCGGTCCTCGGACGGCGGCGGCGAGTTCACCTCCGACGCCGCCGAAGGCGTCCACCCGGACCACCACGCGCTGTGGATCGACCCGAACGACTCGGACCACCTGATCCTGGGCAGCGACGGCGGGGTCTCGATCTCCTGGGACCGGGGCGAGAGATGGCGTCAGCTCCGGAACCTGCCGGTGTCGCAGTTCTACGAGATCAGCGTCGACGACCAGGACCCCTATCACGTCTGCGGCGGGCTCCAGGACAACGGCTCCTGGTGCGCCCCCAGCGACACCCGCTCGCGCCTGGGGATCCGGCCCCGGCACTGGTACAACATCGGCAGCGGCGACGGCTTCTTCACCGTGCCCCACCCCGACGGCCGCTACGTCTTCGCCGAGTCCCAGGGCGGCAACCTCGTCCGGGTGAACCTGGAGACGATGGAGCGGAAGCGGATCCGGCCCGTGGACCGGAGCGAAGACGACGAGGAAGGAGGAGAAGGCGACGACGAGGACGAGCTCCGCTTCAACTGGGACACCCCCGTGGTCCTCTCGAGCCACGACCCGAGCACGATCTACATCGGGAGCAACCACCTCTTCCGCTCCCGGGACCTGGGCATGAGCTGGGAGCGCATCAGCCCGGACCTGACCTACGCCATCGAGCGCGAGGAGCTCGAGATCATGGGCGTGAAGGGCTCGGAGCCCCAGATGTCCCTGAACGACGGGGCGTACGACTGGGGCAACCTGACCGCCATCGCCGAGTCACCCCTGAGCCCCGACGTCCTCTACACCGGGAGCGACGACGGCCGCCTCCAGGGCACCCGGGACGGCGGCGCCACCTGGACCGACCTGACCCCGAACGTGCCCGGCCTCCCCGAGCACACGTACGTGACCCGGATCGTCGCCTCCCACGCCGCCGAGGGCACGGTCTGGGCCGCCTTCGACGGGCACCGGAACGACGACTTCGCGCCCTACCTCTACGTGAGCGAGAACTACGGCGAGGAGTGGGAGCTGGTGGTCGACGGCCTCCCGGAGAGCTCCCTCAGCGCCCTGGCCCAGCACCCCACCGACCCGGATCTGCTCTTCACCGGCAACGAGCGGGGCGTCTGGTTCACCGTGAACGGGGGCGAGGAATGGACGCCCCTGGCGGCCAACCTCCCCACCGTCCCGGTGGACGACATCGAGATCCAGGAGCGGGAGAACGACCTCGTCCTGGGCACCCACGGCCGGGGGATCTGGATCCTCTCGGACGTCACGCCCCTGGAGCAGCTCTCGACGGAGCTGCTGGCGTCGGCCGCGCACCTCTTCCCGGCACGGGACGCCACGCTCTTCAACCCGTACAGCCCCCAGGGGTGGAGCCCGGGGATCTGGCAGGCGGAGAACCCGCCGG
>CAZMPV010000520.1:0-1700 GCA_964567985.1 uncultured Gemmatimonadaceae bacterium | reverse complement strand
GTAGCCGTCGGGCCACTCGTCGCCCCAGCCCATGAAGGCCCGGATCGCCGTCGGCGCCGTGTAGAAGATCGAGACGCCGTACTTCTCGCAGAGCTTCCAGAAGCGCCCACGGTCGGGCCAGTCCGGCGCCCCCTCGTACATGAGCGCGGTCGCCCCGTTGGCCAGCGGCCCGTAGACGATGTAGCTGTGCCCGGTGACCCAGCCCACGTCGGCGGTGCACCAGTAGACGTCGTCCTCCTTCAGGTCGAAGACCGACTTCGTGGTGGCGTAGACCTGGGTCAGGTAGCCCCCGGTAGTGTGGACGACCCCCTTCGGCCTCCCGGTGGTTCCGGAGGTATAGAGAATGTAGAGGAGGTCCTCGGCGTCCATCCTCTCCGGCTCGCATCGGGCGTCGGCGCCGTCCATGAGCTCGTGGTACCAGTGGTCCCGGCCCGACGTCATCTTGGCGCCGGTCATCCGGGACATCCCCTGGCCCCGGGCCACCACGACCACGTTCTCGATGCTCTCGCACGACTTCAGCGCCTGATCGGCGTTCTCCTTGAGCGGGATGGCCGAGCCCCTCCGGAAGCCGCCGTCGGCGGTGATCAGGAGCTTCGCCTCGGCGTCGTTGATCCGGTCGGCCAGGGACTCGGGGCTGAAGCCGCCGAAGACCACCGAGTGGGGCGCCCCGATCCGGGCGCAGGCCAGCATGGCCACGGCCGCCTCTGGGATCATCGGCAGGTAGATCGCGACCCGATCCCCCTTCTCCACGCCCAGGTCCTTGAGGACGTTGGCGAACTTCGAGACCTCCCGGTGGAGGTCCCAGTAGGTGTAGGTCCGGGTGTCGCCGGGCTCGCCCTCCCAGATCAGCGCCGCCTTGTTCCGACGGGGCCCGTCCAGGTGCCGGTCGAGACAGTTGTGGGCCACGTTCAGCTTCCCCCCGACGAACCACTTCGCGTGGGGCGGATCCCACTCGAGGACCGTGTCCCAGGGCTCGAACCAGTCCAGCTCTTCGGCCCAGCTCGCCCAGAAGGCCTCGGGGTCGGCCTCCGCTTCTTCGTAGACGCCGGCGTCCCGGAGGACCGCGGCCTCCCGAAAGTCGTCCGGGGGCGTGAATCGGCGATCTTCCAGCAGAAGTGCGTCCAGCGCGCCGTGCTCGGAGCTCATCCATCCCTCCCTCGAATTCGTTCTCTATGCCGTGGATCGACACACGCACAGGGTGGCGGGCCGTCGGGGCCCCCGCGCGGGAAGCCCCATCCGGAGGCATTCAGAGTAGGTCCCGGCCCCTCGCGCTTGCAAGAAGAACGGGGCGCCGCCCGGGGATTCCGGAGGGAGCCGACCTCATTCCTCCAGCGTTACGCCCCCGAGCTCGTCGTCGTCCAGGAGCGCCTCGAACGACGCCACGGCGGAGGCGGCCAGGGCCACCAGGGCCGACCGGCCGGCCTCGACGGCCCGGCTGGGGATGTGAATCTTGAAGCGGTACTCGCTCCCGGCTGCGGCCACCGCGTCGTCCCGGTCACGGAGGCGGAGGCGGAGGGTGATCGGCGTCCGATAGGCGTCGGGCAGATGGCGCTCCGACGCCCGGTGGAGCAGGCCCAGGACGTCCGGAATCGGCCCCAGCTCCCCCAGGTCCGGGCCGTCCAGGACCAGGGCCAGGTTCCCCTTGAGGCCCCGGGAGGTCTCGTCGAGGTAGACGTCGATGCTGACCCAGTCGGGGAGGT
>CAZMPV010000519.1:0-1716 GCA_964567985.1 uncultured Gemmatimonadaceae bacterium | reverse complement strand
ACCCCGAAACTGTCCGGAGATCCAGGCACGCAGCGTCCTGGGGGCGGAGGCCTAGAAGCCTGTTGAAGAAGTGGGGTGCGGCCGCGCGGTGAGCGCTTGCGGTGCTCAGCCTAGGAACGAGGAGGAAGCGATGCCGTGCGCATCGTTGACGACGAGAGACGACGGATCAGCGCCGCAACCGCCACCGCCCTTCGGGTTCGGGCGGCACGCGGCCGTCTTCGCCTCTGGCACAGCTCGACGTAGCTCAAGGCTATGCCTTCACTGCACCAGAGACGAATCCAGCCGCGTGGCGCTCCGAACGCGGCTCGCCCCACTTCTTCAACAGGCTTCTAGGGCAGCCCCGCCTCCAGCACCCGGAGCGCGTTGCCGCCCATGATTCGGGCCACCTCGTCCCGGCTGAAGCTCTCGGCGAGGAGCGCCCCGGTCAGGAGCGGCAGCCCGGTGACGTCGACGGGCGTGGTGACGGCCCCGTCGAAGTCCGAGCCGACGGCCACGTGCTCGACCCCGACCACGTCGGCCACGTGGCGTATGGCCCGGGCCGTGGCCGCCACCGTGGAGTCGCAGACCGCGCCGGGCCAGAGGCCCACCCCGACGACTCCGCCGGTGGCGGCGATCCCCTCGAGCTGGGCGTCGGAGAGGTTCCGGGGCCCGGGGCAGGTCGCCTTCACCCCGCCGTGGGAGACGACGACCGGGCGGGTGGCCATCGCCAGGACGTCGTCGATGGTCGGCGGCGAGGCGTGGGCCAGGTCCACCACCATGCCCAGGGTCTCCATGCGCCGGATCACGTCCCGGCCCAGGGGGGTCAGGCCGCCTTTCTCCACCCCGTGGGCCGAGCCGGCCACGGCGTTGTCGAAGAAGTGGGTGAGCCCGGCCATCCGGTAGCCGGCTTCGAAGAGTGAATCCAGCTTGGCCACCTCGCCCTCGATGGCGTGGAGGCCCTCGAGGGCCAGGAGACCGCCGACGACCCGCTCGCCCCCCTTCCGGCCCTCCCGGAGGCGAGACAGGTCGGCCCGGGTCCGGACGACGGTGAGCTCCGGAAGTTGGCCCCGGCCCGAGCGCTCGGCGAGGCGGTGGAGACGCCGGGCCTGGTGGCGGGCCCGGCCGTAGGGGCTGAGCCAGGTACCGGGCGGCCACGCCTGGGCGATCGTGAGGCCCACGAGCTGGTCGCTGTCCGCCGGGTTCTCCTCGTAGTTGAGGCCGAAGGGAACCTTCGTGACCGCCGAGAAGACCTGGAGGCCGGCGTTCGCCTCGGCGAGCCGCGGCAGGTCGATGTGCCCCCGGTCCTGCCGCTCCAGCGGGTCCCGCTTCCAGAGGAGGGCGTCGCCGTGGAGGTCGACGACGAAGAGGGTGGCGTGCACGCCTTCGGCACGGGCGCCGGCCTCGAAGGGAGGGGTTCCGGTGACCCGGTTCATGGAGCGGTCCAGGTATCCGGGGACCCAACCGAAGAAGACCCCGCCGGCCCCGAGGATCACGGCCAGGGAAGCGATGGCGAGGAAGCGGCGCATGGATTCCGGGGCTGGGAGGTCGCGTATGCTCGTCGATACCATAACCTGGCCCGGCTGCGCCGGTCCGGGCACATTCCCCTCGACCGTGAACCTCCGACCCCGGAGCCCATGGACGACACCGATCCCCTGAACCTCGCGCTCCTCGGAACCGGCCGAATCGCAGACGACAAGCTGGCGCCGGCCCTCTCCGCCGGCGACGGCGTCCGGCTCT
>CAZMPV010000518.1:0-1735 GCA_964567985.1 uncultured Gemmatimonadaceae bacterium | reverse complement strand
AGGACGCCCGAGACCTCGGGCAGCCCGTACGCCTCGGCATCCACCGAGGAGACCTGGCCGATGGAGACCCCCAGCCAGGCGCGGCGGACGCGGCCGTACTCGATCAGGTCCTCCATGACGCGCTGGGCCAGGTTCACCGGGATGGCGAAGCCGTATCCCTGATAGAAGCCCGAACGGCTCGCGATGGCCGTGTTGATGCCGATGACCTGGCCCTGGAGGTTCACCAGGGGGCCGCCGGAGTTGCCCGGATTGATGACCGCGTCGGTCTGGATGAAGTTGTCGATCCCGTAGCCGGCGATGTCCTGGCCGAACTCCCTCATCAGGTCCCGGCTGATGATGCTGAGCGGCCGTCCCATGGCGCTGACGATGCCGGCGGTCACCGTGTAGTCGAGCTGGCTGCCGTCGCCGAAGCCCGGGTTCCCCACGGCCATGACCCACTCGCCGACGCTCACGCCCTCGGAGTCGCCGAAGCTCATGGTCGTGAGCCCGTTCCCCCGGGGGTCGATCTTGATCACGGCCACGTCGGTCGTGGGATCCGTGCCGACGAGCTCGGCCCGGTACTCGTGCCGGTCTAAGGTGTGGACGGTGATCTGCTCGGCGTCCGCGACCACGTGGTTGTTGGTCAGGATGTAGCCGTCCTGGGAGACGATGAAGCCGCTGCCCCCGGCGATCGCGGGGGGCGCGTCGAAGGGCTGCTCACCCTCGTCGGGCCTGTCGAAGAAGCGCCGGAAGGGCTCTGGGATCTCCTGCCCCCTCGACGCCGTCCTCCGTGGCCGCTGGGTCTGGATCCGGACGACGGCCGGCCGGACCTCGTCCGCGATGTTCACGAACGCCTGGCTCAGGTCGGCTGCCGACGCCGTGGCCCCGGTGTTCACCCGGGGCTCGGTGTCCAGGGTCGGCATGGCCATCGTGGGCCCGGTCCAGCCGAGGCCCGAGGCGATGCCGATTCCGAAGAGGAAGGCGACGGCGGTGTAGAAGACGACCTTCGTCTTTGCTTTCAGGGGGTCGAACATGGCTGTTCCCTCGATCCCTTCGTCTGATTCGATGCGGTCGGGCGGGACGTCCGGTCTCGGTGACTCTCTCGGTCATACCCGGGGCGGGTCGATGCGGGTCCCCGGGGTCGCCGTGATCCCGGCTCCTGCTCCGGGAATGTGATGCTTTCCGACGGGGGGAGCGTTGTCCGGGAAGGTAGCGCAGACGCCGACACCCCTCGCCGGGGCGACGCTCGCCGAGCGCGAGGCGCTCTGCGGGGAGCCCGTCGAGGGGTGTGGTGCCTGCGGCGACCGCCGGCCGCCGAAGAACCCCCGGAAGCTGGAAGCTACTTCTCCTCGTCCACGATCTCGTAGTCCGCTTCGACCACTTCTTCCTCGTCCTCTTCGGTTTCCGGCTCGGCCTGCGCGGCCTGGCCCTCGAAGCCTCCGGCACCCGGCTGGGCTCCGGCGGCACCGGGCCCACCCGCTGCACCGGGTCCTCCCGCGGCGCCGGCGCCCTCGGCCTGGGCCTCGTACATCTGCTGGCCGGCGGCGCTGAAGGCCTGCATGAGCTCGTCGCGGGCCTGGTTGATGGCCTCCACGTCGTCGCCCTTCAGGGCCTTCTTCGCCTTCTCGAGGGCGCCCTCGAGGCGCTCCTTGTGCTCGTCGGAGACCTTCTCGCCCCACTCCTCGGAGTCCTTCTCGACCTGGTAGACGAGGGAGTCGAGCTGGTTGCGGGCCTCGATCTCCTTGCGCCGCTCCTC
>CAZMPV010000517.1:0-1735 GCA_964567985.1 uncultured Gemmatimonadaceae bacterium | reverse complement strand
GCCAGGGCGTGCTCGCGGCCGCCGCTTCCCACGACCAGGATCTTCATGTCGGTCCGTGACGGGATGGGGGAACCAGGGGCTCCGGCGACGGGTCCGGGGACCGGACGCCGCCCCGGCCAACGTGGGCCCGGCGCCGGCGGCCCGCAACCGGGGGAGCCCCCCCGGGCTCAGGCCTCCGCGTCCTCCCCGGGGGGATGGGGCCGATCCCGGTGCCAGGCCTCGGTGACCCGGTCCCGGAAGCGATCCACCGCCGCGTCCACCTGGTCCAGGATGTCCCTGGCCGAGTCCCGGTAGCCCTCCATCGCCTCCCTCAGGTCCTCCCGGTAGGGCCGCTCGTCCTCCTCGCCCCGCCGGGGGTAGTCGCCGGACAGGATCCGCTCGTACTCGCCGTCCTCGATCCAGGTGCGGAGCTCGGCCACCCGGACGACGGCGAAAGGATGGGTCGAGCCGAGGACGTTCAGGACCTTGTAGACGGAGTCCAGCAGGTCGGCGTCCTCCCGGTAGGCCTCCGCCTGGGCCACGAAGTCGTCGAGGTTCAGCTCGTCGCCGTGGCCCCGGGCGCCGCCGGCCAGGTGCATGAGGACCGAGAGGGAGGCCTCCGGGTCCTGCACCGCCAGCAGGCCCGCCCGGTCCGAGGAGAGCTCGCTCTTCCGGTACCACTCCAGCAGGGCGTACAGCACCGGCCGGGCCGCCACGCCCGCCACGGGATAGCGGAAGAGGGCCAGCCGCAGGAGGAGCACCAGGAGCGTGCGGTAGAGGACGTGCCCGCTGAGGATGTGGCCCACCTCGTGGCCGAGGACCGCCTCCACCTGGTCGGGCGAGAGCACCTCGATCATGGAGGTGTTGAGGACGACGAAGGGCTCGTTCATGCCCAGCGCCCCGGCGTTGACCACCGGCGTCTGGGACACGTAGAGCTCCGGCACCGTCTCCGCGTCCAGGGTGCGGCACACCCGGAGGTGACGCTCGTGGATCCAGCCGTACTGGTCCGGGGTGACCCGCACGGCATTGGCCTGGAAGGCCAGCCGCAGGGCCCGCTCGCCGAACATGCCGAAGACCTTCCTGAGGGCCACGTCGAAGCCGGGGACCTGCCGCACGGCGTTCAGCGCGGCGCGGTCGGCCGGGTGCTCCCAGGCCAGGGGGCTGATGTCGGTGAGGATGCGGCGGGCGGGGGCTTCGTCGTTCATGGGGATCTCCTGGCCGCGATGCGGGTTTCCCGGTGACCGGCGTCGTGCCGTCGTCGGCCCGGGGCCGGGCCTCCCGGGCAGGGATCCCTACGCCGGCCGAGGGACCGGGGTTTCAGGAGCGCGTCGTCGGGCTCACACCCGGGCCAGGGCCCGTCCCAGGTCCCGGATCAGGTCGTCGGGCTCCTCGATCCCCACTGACAGGCGGACGAGCCCCGGGGTGAGGCCGATGGCCCGACGGCGCTCCTCGGGCACCGAAGCGTGGGTCATGGCGGCCGGCACGCTGATCAGGCTCTCGACACCCCCCAGGCTCTCGGCCAGCGCGAAGAGGCGGGTGCCCTCGGCCAGGCGTCGGGCGCGCTCGGCGGAGCCCATCTCGATGCTGAGCATGCCGCCGTGGCCGGTCATCTGCCTGCGGGCCAGCTCGTGCTGGGGGTGGCTCTCCAGGCCGGGATAGAGGACGCGCTCCACCTCGGGGTGCTCCTCCAGGAAGGTCGCCACCCTCCGCGCCCCCCGCTCGTGGGCGGCCATGCGGACGTGGAGGGTCTTCACGC
>CAZMPV010000516.1:0-1772 GCA_964567985.1 uncultured Gemmatimonadaceae bacterium | reverse complement strand
ACCCGGCGGCAGAGGTCGAAGCCCACCTCCGGAAAGGGCCGGGTGCCCAGGATCATCAGCGTGTGGGCCAGGCCCTGGAGGCAGTGGGGCCGGAGGTGCTCGGCGCCGACCCGACAGAGCCGGACCGCCTGGTCCAGGTCGTCGTAGGAGCGGATGCTGATGCTCCGCCCCAGGCTCTGGAAGCACGTGGTTCGCCAGCCCTCCGGCGCGTCCTCGCACTCCTCGACGGTTGCCGTCAGGCTGCCGTCGTTCAGGTGGATCATGATCGAGGTCTGCAACTCGTAGCAGGCGGTGAGGTAGCGCTCGGCGACGACCGAGCAGGGGTGGTGGGGGTCGGCGGGGTCCACGGCCGTCCACTCCGAGCCCGCCGGTGGGGGTCCGCCGCTCTCTTCGCTCCCCGCCGCGGCGAGATGGCGATGGGGGCGGGTGCCGTGGACGGCGTTCTCCATGAAGGCGCCGCCGTAGCAGGAGTGGCGGGCCTCCCCGGTCCCGAGGGCGTCGCACATGGCGAGGGCCCGGGGGAGGTGGTGGCCGTAGTACATGGTGAGGCCGTGGCCCAGGCCGTGGTGGCACTGGAACGCCAGAAGCTCCCGACCCTCCCGACGATAGGGACGACAGACCTCGCGGACGTCGGCCGCACCCACCGAGTCCAGGGACGTGAAGTGGGCCTGGATCGTCCCGTGGCGGCACCCGGACTGGAAGAGGTCGGTGCAGCTCTCGAAGGCTTCGTGGACGCGGCCGGCCCTCCGGTAGGCCGCCATTCCCACGGCGTGGACGAAGCGGTGACCGTCGGCGTTGACTCCGGGCTCCCGCCCGGCCAGCTCGGAGAGCATGTCCAGGGCCGCCCGGGTACCCGCTTCCCGGACGCGGCGCTCGACGCGCTCCAGATAGCACGCGGTGGAGGCCGAGTCGCCGAGACCCCGGCACTCCTCCAGGGCGGCCCGGACGGGAGGGGAGGCGTCGGTCGCGTCCGGCCCCCCGCACGCGAGCACGACCCCTCCCCCCGCCAGAAGGAGGGCGAGGGCGGCCAGGGGGCGAGCGAGGGGGGTCGGGGCGGGGGCGATCAGCGCCGGTCGGCCTTGTCGAACCCCAGTCGGAGGTCGGGCACCTCCCCGGCGAAGGCGTCCACGGTCCGGACGAGGAGGAGCCGGTTCGACTCGGGGACGGGCTCGATGCGGTCGACGATCGTCCTGCCCCCCTGCACGTCGAGCTCGATGCGGAGGACCGGGCCCTCCCAGCCCGCCGTCGCGCGGACCCGCCGCTCGCCCACCCGGCCGGTCACTTCCTCGCCCGCCACCGGGATCCGGAGCTCGCTTCCGCCGATCCAGGTGGTGACGACCTCGGACTCGCCGACCTCCAGGAAGAAGTTCTCGGGAAACGTCCGCAGGACCTCGAGCGTGGCCCGGGCCGCCTCGACGTCGCCCTGGGCGTCCAGAGCTGCCATCCGGCGGCGGCCTTCCTGGCTGGGCATGCCGGGCCGGCGTCGTCCGCCGGGACGAGCCACTCCGCCCTCCGTGGGGACTTCGGGGCCGGCGTCCTCGCCGGGAGGCTCGGGGATGCTGGAGAGATCGTCGCTCGTCTCCGGGCTCAGGATCCAGCGCCCGCCGAAGTACCCCATGTAGGTGCCGGGCTCCACGCCTCCGGTCTGCGGAAGGCTCGCCGTTCCTCCTCCGCACCCCGCGAGAAGCACCACCATCAGCCCGGCTGTCACCGAGCACGAGCATCGTACCGGATTCATTCGCTCCTCCCCGTTCGCGCCAGCCTCCGGAGCA
>CAZMPV010000515.1:0-1776 GCA_964567985.1 uncultured Gemmatimonadaceae bacterium | reverse complement strand
GCGGCGGCGACGGTGGCCATCGCCATCACCCGCTTCTAGGGGGGAGGGCCATGAGCGACGACGAGCGGAGCGAGGGGCGGAGCGGCGGTGAGATCCGGGAGGGCCGGGGGGACGAGGAGGCCTCTCCCGGCGGGCGGGCCGCCGCGCCGGCCCCCGGCCCCTACGGTTACCCCGCCTGGGACGAGGAGGAGATCTCCCTCCTGGATCTGCTGAGCGTCCTGCTGCGCCACCGGTGGACGATCGTCGGCGCGAGTGTCGCCGTTCCGGTCCTGGTGGTGCTCTTCACCTTCCTGGCGTCCCCGAGCTGGACGTCCTCCGCCTCCTTCATGCCCCAGAGCGGCGGGGAGGGTGCCAGGTCACGTCTGGCCAACCTGGCCGGGCAGTTCGGCGTCAACGTGCCGACGGAGGGCGCTGGAGAGTCCCCCCAGTTCTACGCCGACCTCCTGACGAGCCGGGAGGTCCTCGGCGCGGTGGCCCGGGACACCTTCGAGGTCGTCGAGGACAGCGCGACGGGGACGGTCCGGACCGGCACCCTGGCGGACCTCCGGGAGCTGGAGACCGAGGATCCGGCCCGGCGCCGGGCCTCTGTGATCGGGTGGCTCCGGAACGAAGCCGTCTCGGTCACCACCGGCACCGAGACCGGCGTCATCGAGCTCGAGGTCACCACCCCCTGGCCCGACCTCTCCTCCGACATCGCCTCACGCCTCATCGAGCTGGTCAACCAGTTCAACCTGGAGACCCGCCAGTCCCAGGCCGCCGCCGAGCGGAGCTTCATCGAGGGCCGCCTCGAGGAGGCCCGGGCCGAGCTGAGGGCGGCCGAGAACGAGCTGGAGGCCTTCCTCCGGAACAACCGCCAGTTCCAGAACTCCCCGGAGCTCGTCTTCCGCCACGACCGGCTCCAGCGCCAGGTGAGCATGCGCCAGCAGGTCTACAACTCCCTCATGCAGTCGTACGAGCAGGCCCGGATCAGCGAGGTCCGGAACACGCCGGTGATCACCGTGGTGGAGGAGGCGGAGGAGCCAGTCGTGCCCGACTCGAAGCGTCTGCCCCTGAAGGCCGCCCTCGGCCTCGTCCTCGGCGGCATGCTCGGGGTCTTCGTCGCCTTCGGCCGGGAGTACGTGGCGCGGAACCGGGAGGAGCATACCGAGGACTACGAGGAGTTCTCCTCCCTCTGGCAGGAGACGGTCCGGGACGTGAAGCGCCTGCTTCCCCGGAAGGCTTCCTCGGGAGGCGCGCCGGAGGGGTAGGCCCGTCCCGCGGCGCGTCGCCCACACACGGAGACTCCCTTGCTCGTCACCGAGGAAGAGCTCACCCGCTGGGGTCGGCTCATCGGTCGGAGCGTCCGGACCCCGGTCTTCCTGGGTCTTCGTGGAGCGCTGGGGGCCGGCAAGTCCGTGCTGGCCCGGGGCGTGGCCCGGGGCGCCGGGGTGGAGGGCGCCCTGCCGTCGCCCACCTTCAACCTCCTCTTCCGCTACGACGGCGACGACGGCCGGCAGGTGGTCCACATGGACCTCTATCGCATCGAGGATCCCGGAGAGCTCTGGGAGCGGGGGTGGGAGGAGCTGGGGGCCGAGGACGAGGTGGTCCTGGTGGAGTGGCCGGAGCGGGCGGGAGACTACATGCCCGAGGACCGCTGGGAGATCGCCCTGGCGATGCCGGGCCCCGAAGCGGCGACCGAGGGCCCCCGGGAGCTCTACCGGACGATCTCGGTGGACCGCTTCGGCGACCCGCCCCACCTGCCCGGCTACCCCGTGAGCTTGACGGGGCGTGACGAAG
>CAZMPV010000514.1:0-1779 GCA_964567985.1 uncultured Gemmatimonadaceae bacterium | reverse complement strand
GGGCCGGTCCTCCGGATCCTCGGGCTGGGCGCGGTCGCGGTCGTCGTCGCCTACTGGAGCTGGACCCTGGCGGTTCGACGGCCGCTCGTCGTGCTCTCCTGGGAGGTGCCCCTGCCGGCGCCGAAGCTCGCTCTCGGGCAGGTGGCGGTCGGCGCTGCGGACTGGCTCGTGGGAGCGGGGATCCTCTACGTCCTGCTTCCGTCGGGACACGGACTGTCCTTCCTCCACCTGGCAGTGGTCTACGGGCTGGCCCTGGCCCTGGGGCAGGCGAGCCTGGTGCCCGCCGGGCTCGGCGTCTTCGAGGCCGCGCTCCTCGTCCTCCTTCCGGAGAGCGTGCCCCGGACGGGGCTGGTGGCGTCTCTGGTGGCCTACCGGGGAATCCACTATCTGCTCCCCCTTCTCCTCGCGGGGGCGGCGCTCTTCGTCTACGAGCTCCGGCGGCGGGAGGTGGTGGAGAGGACCGTCGACGTCCTGGGCCGGGGAATCTCGACGGCGGTGCCCCTCCTCCTCTCCGCCCTCGTCTTCGTCGCCGGCGTCTCGCTTCTGCTGACCGGGGCGCTCCCCGCATCCGAGGGACGGATCGCCTGGCTGGGGCGCGTCCTCCCCCTTCCGGTCATCGAGCTCTCCCACTTCCTCGGCAGCGTGATCGGAGCCCTGCTGCTGATCGTTGCCTCGGGCATCCGTCAGCGGCTGAACGCGGCCTATCGACTCACCGTGCTGCTCCTCATCGTGGGAATCGCCGTGAGCTCGGTCCGGGGCGTCGGGTGGGTCGAAGCCGGGGCGCTCCTGGTCACCCTCGGCGTCCTCCTGCCCGCCCGGAGGGAGTTCTTCCGAAAGGCGGCGCTCGGCGCCGACCTCCCCTCGTGGCGCTGGGCGGCCCTGGTGGCGATCGCCCTGGCGGGAACCGGGTGGCTCGGGCTCTTCGTCCACCGGCAGGTGGATCTGACCGCCGAGCTCTGGTGGGAGTTCACCCTCCGGGGCGACGCTCCCCGCTTCCTGAGGGCGAGCGTCGGGGTCGGGGTGGTCCTCCTCGGCTATGGCCTCGCCCGGCTCCTCCGCCCTCACGTGCCCGAGGAGGTGGCCGAGCCCGGAGAGGAGACGTCGCCGGAGGTGGACGCCGTGGTCGAGGCCTCCGACCGCGCCCACGCGGCCCTCGTCTACCTCGGCGACAAGAAGGTGCTGATGTCCAGGAGCGGCCGGGCCTTCGTCATGTACGCCGTGGAAGGGAGGAGCTGGATCTCCCTGGGCGACCCTCTGGGAGAGGGGGACGACTTCGACGAGCTCGTCTGGCGCTTCAGGAAGCTGGCGTATCGCTACGCCGGGTGGCCCGTCTTCTACCAGGCTCGACCCGAGGCCCTCCCGCTCTACGCGGACGTCGGTCTGAGCGCCGTCAAGCTCGGGGAGGAAGCCTTCGTGCCCCTGGAGGGGTTCAGCCTGGAGGGCTCCCGGCGGAAGGGGCTGCGCAGGACGCTGCGGAAGGTCGAGGAGCAAGGGGCTGTCTTCGAGATCGTGCGCCGGGAGGAGGTCGAGGGGCTGCTCCCGGAGCTCCGGGAGATCTCGGACGCCTGGCTCGAGGAGAAGCAGGCCCGGGAGAAGGGGTTCTCCCTGGGGTTCTTCTCCGAGGCCTACCTCCGGCGGACTCCCCTCGCGGTCCTCCGGCACGAGGGCCGGATCGTCGCCTATCTCAACGTCCTGGCCGGCGGCACCGGCGAAGAGCTCTCGGCGGACCTCATGCGCTACCGGGCCGACGCGCCCGCCAGCTCCATGGAGTACCTCTTC
>CAZMPV010000513.1:0-1782 GCA_964567985.1 uncultured Gemmatimonadaceae bacterium | reverse complement strand
TCCGGGAGTGGGGTCCGGAGGTGGCCGGGAGGGCCTCGGACGGCGCGTTGCGCTGGGAAGGGGTCTTCACCCACTTCCACTCGGCCGACGGGGCCGATCCCGATCCGACCCGGGAACAGTGGGAACGGTTCCGCCGGGCGCTGGACGCGCTCCCCGTCCCGGCCGACGGGCTCACCGTCCACGCCTGCAACAGCGCGGCCGCGGTCCGGATGCCGGAGCTGGCGGCCGACGCCGTTCGCCCGGGGATCTTCCTCTACGGGGGAGCGCTCGGACCGGACGCCCCCCGGCCCGAGCCCGTGGCGGCGGTCCGGGCCCGGGTGGTGCTGGTCCGGGAGGTGCCCGCGGGGACGACGCTGGGCTACGGCGCGACCCATGTCGCGGACACCCCGGAGCGGTGGGCCACGGTGGCGATCGGGTACGGCGACGGCCTCCCACGACTCCTGAGCAACCGGGGTCACGGCCTCCTCCACGGACGGCGGGTCCCGATCGTCGGGCGGATCTCCATGGACGTGACCGTGGTAGACATCTCGGGCGTGGACGGAGTGGAGTCCGGAGACGTCGTCACCTTCGTGGGACGGGACGGAGACGAGGAGATCACCCTGGAAGAGGTGGCCGGAATCGCCGGGACGATCAGCTACGAGATCCTGACGGACCTCACGCCCCGGCTTCCCCGGGTCTGGAGCGAGGCCGAGGGTGACCCGGACGCCTGAGTCCGGAGACGCCTCCGCCGGGGCCGACGGGCCGAGGGGATGGGACGATCTCCTGGAGCGGGCCCGCCGGGTCCGGGGCCGGGCCCACGCCCCCCACTCGAAGTTCCGGGTGGGTGCGGCGCTGGAGGCCGGGGACGGCTCGATCCACCTCGGGTGCAACGTGGAGAACGTCTCCTACGGGCTGACCGTCTGCGCCGAGCGGAACGCGGTGGCGGCGGCCGTGGCGGCCGGACGGCGGAGCTTCCGTCGTCTCGCGCTGGTCACGACCGGAGACGCCCCGGCCTCTCCCTGCGGCGCGTGCAGGCAGGTGCTGGCCGAGTTCGCCCCGGAGCTGGAGATCGTCTCCGAGGCGGGAGGCGCCCGGAAGCGCTGGACGCTCCGGGAGCTGCTGCCGGATCCCTTCGATCCCGACCGGGAGCCGGCCGGCGACGAAGGCTGAGCCGGCCGCATGACACCGACTTCGAACCGAACGAGAGGGAGCCGTTGAAGCGATCGATCGTGTCCGGGATCCTGGCTGTGGCCGGGCTCCTCGTCGGATGCAAGGACGAGCTGCCGACGTCGACCGACGAGGACCTGATCCCCCTGGAGGCCCGGAGCGTCGAGGTCCGCCTCCCCTACGAGGCCTTCGGGACCGATTTCCGGACCGTCGCGGGGTTCGGCTCCGCGGTGGAGCTCAGCGAAGGCGTCGTGGCCCGGGACGTCGAGGGCACGCTGAACGCCCGGACCCTCACCCGGTTCCAGTCGTATCCCGAGGCCGCGGCCGTCCGGGACACGACCGGGGCCGTCGTGGCGGACTCCACGCTGACCTTCGTCGGCGGATGGGTCGTTGCGCACATCGACACGACCAGCGCTCCGGACGGCCCGGTGACGATCAGCGCCGGCGCGCTCGAGACGCCGTGGCACGCCCGGACGGTGAGCTGGGAGCTGGCCGTCGACACCGTGGGCCGCCGGGAGGCGTGGCCCGAGCCCGGGGCGGGGCCGGTCACCTTCCTGGACTCGACCACCTGGGATCCGGCGGAGGGCGACACCGCGATCTTCCAGGTCGACTCGGCGACGGTGGCGGCGTGGTCGG
>CAZMPV010000512.1:0-1789 GCA_964567985.1 uncultured Gemmatimonadaceae bacterium | reverse complement strand
CGGGACCTGGACGTGGTCCGGACCCTGGTGCGGAGCATCGAGGACGCGGGCGCCGAGGTGCTGGACTGGTCGGCCGACCCCGATCACCATCGGTCGGTCGTCACCTTCGTGGGTGATCCCCGTACCGTGGAGGAGGCGTCGGTGGCCGCCGCCCGGGTGGCGGTGGAGTCCATCGACCTGAGCCGCCACGCCGGCGTCCATCCCCGGATCGGCGCCCTCGACGTCCTTCCCTTCGTTCCGCTCCAGGGGCTGACCATGGACGAAGCGGTGGCCACGGCCCGGAGGACCGGGGACCGGCTCGCCCGGGAGGTCGGGGTTCCGGTCTACTTCTACCGGGAGGCGTCGGAGCCGCCGGGCCGGGGGCTGGCCGAGCTGCGGAGGGGCGGCGCCGAGGCGCTGGCGGACGGATTTCCGGACGGCCGGGCCCCGGATCGGCTCCCCGAGGGCTGGGAGCACCCGGGGGCCCACCCCACGGCCGGCGCGTCCTGCGTGGGCGCCCGGTCGCTCCTGCTCGCTTGGAACGTCTACGTCGAGGGCATCGACGAGGCGACGGCCGACGCCATCGCCGTGGAGATCCGGGAATCCGGCGGCGGATTCCCCGGGCTCCGGGCCATGGGGCTGGCGCTGCCCCGGCAGGATCGGCTCCAGATCTCCATGAATCTGGAGGATCTGGACGGGCTGGCGCCCTTCCGTGTCTTCCGTGCGATCGAGGAGAAGGTGGAGGCGGCCGGAGGCCGGATTTCGGGGACCGAGGTCATCGGGATGATCCCCGACGCCCTTGTGCTTCCTGCGGCCGCGGACAGATTACAATTGCTCGACCCCGGCGCATCTCGCCTCCTCTCGCCGAGGCTCGGAGCGCACGTGGCCAGGCGGGCGGCCCGGGAGGCCGGCGCGCTGGTCGACCGGATCCGGAACCTCGGCGGCCGGGTTCCGGAGGAGGTCCGACGGGCGGCAGACCGCCTCGCCGAAACCCTGACTGGAACGCGGAGTCCAGGCCACGACAGATGAGTATCGAAGCGATCAAGGAAAAGGCTCGGAAGTTCGAGCAGAACGAGGAGTGGCAGAAGGCCCTGGACCTGTACCTCCAGGCGATCGACAGGCTGGACGAGGCCGACGAGGCCGACATCAGCCTGTTCAACCGGGTCGGCGACCTCGAGGTCCGCATGGACCGGGTGGAGGACGCCGTGGAGCACTACGAGCGGGCCGTGGACCTCTACATGGAGTCCGAGCTCCCGAACAACGCCATCGCGGTCTGCAAGAAGGTGGCCCGGAACTTCCCGAACCAGCACTCGATCTTCCTGAAGATGGGCCAGATCCGGGCGTCCCAGGGCTTCCTCACCGACGCCCGCCAGAACTACCTCAAGTTCGCCGAAGCGAAGCAGAACGAGGGCGACATCGAGGCGGCCCTCGACGCCCTGGTCCAGTTCGTCGAGCTGGCGCCGGAGGACATCGAGATCCGGCTGGCCCTGGCCCAGCAGCTCGCCCAGCACGAGCGGGTCGACGAGGCGGTGGAGCAGTTCCAGGAGGCCCGGCGCCGCCTGATCCTGGACGGCAGGGAGGAGGAGGCCGAAGGGGCCGCCGAGAAGATCCGGGAGCTGTCCCCGGACGTGGAAGTGGCCGACGCCGAGGCGATCCGGGCGGCCGGGCCCGCCGAGACCTCGTCCGCCGCGCCGGTGGAGGACGCCTGGGAGTCCTCCTTCTCCGACTTCTCGTCGGACGAAGAGGAGGAGACCCCGGCCGGGGACGAGGCCGAGCCGGAGGAGGAAGAGGAGGCCGCCGAGATCGAGGG
>CAZMPV010000511.1:0-1807 GCA_964567985.1 uncultured Gemmatimonadaceae bacterium | reverse complement strand
CTCGAAGACGGCCCGGGCCTCGTCGAGCTGCTCGAACATGTGCTCCATCTCGGCGTCGGAGCGCCACGGCCAGTCCCGGGCCTGCTCCCGGAGGCTGTCGATCCAGCGGACGCCGTACTCCGACGCCTCGGCGGAGCGCACCGGGGCGCCGCCCACCGTGACCCAGACCGGGTTGGTGAAGGCCTGGAGCTTGTTCGTGTCCATCCGGCCCCGGACGCCGTCCTCGCCGTACGTCCGGACGTGGAGCCAGCCGCTCCCGGTGACCTCGTAGTCGGCCTCGAAGGTGAAGCCCTCGGCCGTCGTCGCCCGGTCCACGGCCACCGAGTCGACCGTCTCGCCGTCCCGGACGACCATCATCGCCTTCAGCGGCGTGTTGGAGCGGACCCGGGCCCGGAGCGTCACCGTCCCGCCGCCCTCGGGGAGCTCGACGGTCTCTCCGGGGCCCTTGCCGTCGACCTCGAGGGTCACGAGCGGGCCGTTGGTGACGAAGGCCCGGCCCTCCCGGAGCGCCCCGATCCAGCGGTCCCAGGTCAGCACGCCGTCGGCGGTCCGGACGTAGGTCCGGTGCGAGCCGACGATGGCCGTCTTGTGGAGGTTCGAGATCGAGTCCTCGCCGCCCACGGCCACGACGGGGAAGCCCATGCTCCAGGCGGCGTAGATCGGGTAGAAGCCGGCCCGCTGGTAGTACGACCACTCCAGGGCGTCGGTGCTGCCCAGGGCCACGTCCATCATGAAGCCCTTGGCCCGGCCCAGGTCGCGGGGCAGGGGGTCGGTGTCGCCGCCGTAGGGGTGGACGTAGCCGGTGAAGGCGCCCTGGGCCTTCGCCTTCGACATCATGTCGTGGTTGGTCGGATACATGCTGTGCAGGGCGGTGCCCTCGTAGCCGGTGACGTAGGGCGAGATCAGGTGGTCGCCGAGCCCGATCATGAAGACGTGGCCGTAGAGGGGCGGGCGATATTCCTGGCCGACCACCAGGGGCCGGTCCGGCCGGGACTTCGGATGGGTGCCGCCGCCGGGGTGGAAGAACTGGTGGTCCAGGATCCGGTTGTCCTTGTTGGCCACCAGCTCGTTGATCACGTCCTGGTCCTCGGCCTCCGACATGAAGTGGAGGTTGTCCAGGGTGTTGTGGAGGTTGCCGGCGTAGTTCATGTGGACGTGGGTCGAGCCGCTGTACCACCCCTCGGCCCCCATGTCCGCGAGCCGGTCCAGGGAGATGTCGACCTCGGTCACCCGGCCTTCGGCCACCTCCACGGTGGTCGAGTCCGGCCGGTACTCGAAGCCCTTGATCGCCACGACCTTCGTCGGTCCCGCGGGCACCCGGACGCGGAAGGTGCCGTCGGTGTGGAAGAAGTCGTCGCCGTCCCGGCCGACGCGGGCGTACTCGGTGACCGGGGCGTAGAACCTGTCGTCGGCGGCCCGGAGGTGGACGCGGGCGCCGGTGGCGGCGCCGCTGGCGGCGTCGGTCACCGTGACCTCCAGGGTGCCCACGGGATCCTTCCAGCGCCGCTCGGTGACGCGGACGATGCGGTTGGCGCCGCCGTAGGTCTCCAGGAGCGCGAGCTGGGGCAGACCTTCCCGGTTGTCGATGTACGCGATCCACTCGCCGTCCGGCGACCAGCGGGGGTGGAAGGCGTCGTGGGCGAAGAAGGTGAGCTTGTAGGGCTCGCCGCCGTCGGTGGGCTGAACGTAGAGGTTGTTGAACTGATCCGCCGCGCCGGCCGTGGACGAGTAGACGAAGCGCTCGCCGTCGATGGAGACGTCGGGCCGGGTCCGGTAGAGGGACTGCTCCCTCAGCACCGGCTCGGCG
>CAZMPV010000510.1:0-1809 GCA_964567985.1 uncultured Gemmatimonadaceae bacterium | reverse complement strand
GCTCCCGGTCCAGGAGGAGCCGCTCCTTCTTCGTGTAGTAGTCGAAGGCGTTCTCTTCCTGACCCCGCTCGATCTCCTTCAGCCGCCGGATCTGCTGCCGGATCGTCTGGAAGTTGGTCAGCATCCCGCCGAGCCAGCGCTCCGTCACGTAGAACGCGCCGGCGCGCTCGGCCTCTTCCCGGATGTTCTCCTTGAGCTGGTCCTTCGTGCAGACGAAGAGGACCTTCTCGCCCTCCGTCACCACCTCGTGGATCGCCCTCTGGGCCGCCTGCAGCCGATCCAGGGTCTTCCGGAGGTCGATGATGTGGATGCCGTTGCGCTCCGTGAAGATGTACTTGCGCATCTTCGGATTCCAACGGCGGGTCTGGTGCCCGAAGTGGACACCCGCTTCCAGGAGCTGACTGAGGCCGACTTCCTGCATGTATCCGGTTCCGGTCCTATTGGTGATGTGAGATCAATTGGAGACGTACGACAGCAGCCGCAGAGAGGGCGTCCCGATGGCCGCCGAAGCTCCAGCGCCCGGGCTCAGCGCTTCGAGAACTGGAACTTCTTTCTCGCTTTCGGCTGCCCCGGCTTCTTCCGCTCGACCTTCCGGTCGTCGCGGGTCAGGAGCCCGTGGTCCCGCATGGGGCCGCGGAGGTCCTCGTCCTGCTTCACGAGCGCCCGCGCCAGACCCAGGCGAACCGCGTCCGCCTGGCCCGTCAGCCCTCCGCCGTTCGCCCGGACCTGGATGTCGTACTGGCCGTGGGCGTCGGCCACCTCCAGCGGCTCTTCGATCCGGGACTGGTGGTAGAGCCGGGGAAAATACTCGGCCAGGGGCCGACCGTTGATCGACCACTCCCCGTTTCCGGGGCGGAGGATCACCCGGGCCGTGCTCGTCTTCCGCCGGCCCACGGTCTGAATGGGATCGTCCGTCGCTAGCGCCATTATCCGTCGTGTCTCTCGGGTATCGCTGTCACTGGAACTCGAGGGGCTCGGGCTGCTGGCTCTCGTGCGGGTGCTCGCTTCCGGCGTACACCCTGAGCTTCTTCAGCATGTCCCGCCCCAGGTTGTTCTTCGGCATCATTCCCTTCACGGCCAGGTGCACCACCCGCTCGGGGTGGGTGTCGATCATGTCCTTGAAGGGGATGTGCTTCTCGCCGCCCATGTATCCGGAGTGCCGGAAGTAGGTCTTCTGCTCCGCCTTCCGTCCGGTGACGTGGATCTGCTCGGCGTTGACGACGATCACGTGATCGCCGGTGTCCAGGTGGGGCGTGTACATCGGCTTGTGCTTGCCCCGGAGGATCCGTGCCACCTCCGAAGCCAGCCGCCCCAGGGTCTGGTCCCGGGCGTCCACCAGCCACCACCGGCGCTCGATATCGTCTTTCTTGGGCGTGTACGTCTTCATCTATCCGATTCTGAATCGACCGCGTGCCCCGGTGCGCCGACGTGCGGGCGGCTCGGAGCGCTGAACCAACAGAGCTTTGAATGATATTTCGGACCCCCGGCAGTGTCAACCGACGCCAGGGCCCCGAAGAAGGGCGTCCCGGGCCGACGTTCCGGGGGCCCGGCCGGGGGGGAGGCGGAAGCCGGAGGAGCGGGCCCGGACGAGCTCCGGCCTTCGATCCGCGACCGCCGGCGGCGGAACGTCAGCGAATCGGGTCGCCGATCCGCTCCCAGCGGATCCGTTTGATCCAGGGGAAGTGGCTCTCGACCCGGGGGTCGAAGGAGTAGTACACGAAGAGGGGCCGGCCCCGGATCTTCGCCCGGTCCACGAACCCCCAGTAGCGGGAGTCCTCGCTGTTGTCCCGGTTGTCGCCCAGGACGAAG
>CAZMPV010000509.1:293-1813 GCA_964567985.1 uncultured Gemmatimonadaceae bacterium | reverse complement strand
TCCGGCTCCGTGGCGCTCCCAACGCGGCTCGCCCCATTGCTCGGACACGCTCCATGACTCCCCGGGAACGAAGGGCCTTCGCCGTGGCCTCGGTCCTCCTCCTCTCCGCCTCCGGGGTCCGGGCGCTCCACGAGGCGAGGCGGGAAGCCCCCGTCCTGCCCCCGGACTCCGCGGGGATCCTGGACTCCCTCGGCCGCCGGACCCGGGCGGCCCGGGCCGAGGCGGAGCGACGGAAGCGACCCCTGGACGAAGGCGAGCGGCTGGACCCGAACCGGGCTCCGGAGGCCGACCTCGACCGGCTGCCGGGTGTCGGCCCGTCGGTGGCCCGGGCGATCGTGGCGGCCCGGGACAGCGGCCCGCCCTTCCGCGGGCCCGGAGACCTGACCCGGGTTCGAGGCATCGGACCGGCGACGGCGACGCGGATCGCGCCCCACCTGGACTTCTCCCGGCCGCCGCCCCTGGGGGCCGGCGGGGGCTCGGGCTCGGCCGGCGTGGGGGGAGGGAGCCGGTTCTACGGCGTCCGTCCGGTTCTCGAGCGGGCCTCCCCCGAGGCCACGACGGAGGCGGAGGTCGTGGAGCTGAACGGGGCGGATCGGCTCGCCCTGGAGTCGCTGCCGGGAATCGGCCCGGCCCTGGCGGGTCGGATCCTGGAGGAGCGCAGTCGCCGCGGGGGCTTCCGGACCGTGGAGGAGCTTCTGGCCGTGAGGGGCGTAGGTCCCGTCACCCTGGAGCGGATCCGAACCAGGGTCCGGGTCGTGCCGCCGTAGCGGCGCCCTGCGCCCCGACCCGCATCCGCCCTCCGGCCGCGTCCGGCCCCGGAAGGGGGCCGGAGATTGCTTGACCCCCCGCGCTCCGGCGCTCTACCTTAAGAGTCGCGCGTCGGGAAGCGCGAGCGCATCCCCGTGCTCAGAGCTGACGCCCCGACAGATCCCTCCAGAGGATTAATCACTGATGGCAACCGCCTCTGCTCAGCAGGACAGGCTCGGTGACCTGTTCGTACGCGAAGGGCTGATCACCGAGGAGCAGCTCCAGGAGGCTCTGAAGAAGGCCAAGGAAGACGGCACCCGCATCGGCTACTCCCTGGTCGACTCGGGCATGGTGGCCGAGGAGGAGCTGACCCGGATGCTCTCCAAGCAGTACCGGGTGCCGGCCGTGGACCTGGACAAGGTCGACGTCAACGAGAAGGTGCTGAAGCTGGTCCCCGCGGACATGGCCTTCAAGCACCTGGTGCTCCCGCTCCGGAAGGTGGGCCGGACGCTGACGGTCGCCATGGCCAACCCGTCGGACCTGAGCGCCATCGACGACCTGAAGTTCGTGACCCGCTACGAGATCGAGCCGGTCATCGTCGGCGAGTACACGCTCCGGAAGCACCTGGAGAGGTACTACGACACCGCCGAGGACCGCATGAACGAGATGCTCGGCGACCTCATCGAAGAAGAGGACGTCGAGTACGTCGAGGAGGAGGAAGAGGACGTCTCGGTCACGGCGCTCCAGGAGCAGGTGGACGCCGCGCCGGTCGT
>CAZMPV010000509.1:0-283 GCA_964567985.1 uncultured Gemmatimonadaceae bacterium | reverse complement strand
CATCGCCGAGCGCCGGGTGCCCCAGGACGGCCGCATCAAGCTGCGCATGAAGAACCGGGTCGTGGACTTCCGGGTCTCGACCCTGCCGGTGATCTTCGGCGAGAAGATCGTGGCCCGGATCCTGGACAAGGGGAACCTGACCCTGGACCTGGAGAAGTTCGGCTTCGAGCCGAAGGCCGAGGAGGACTTCATGGGCGCCATCATGAATCCCTACGGGATGGTGCTCGTGACGGGCCCCACCGGCTCGGGTAAGACGACCACGCTCTACTCGGCGCTGTCGGAG
>CAZMPV010000508.1:0-1832 GCA_964567985.1 uncultured Gemmatimonadaceae bacterium | reverse complement strand
GGGAGCTGGAAGCCCGGCTCCGCCAGTCCCAGAAGATGGACGCGGTGGGGCGGCTGGCCGGGGGCATCGCCCACGACTTCAACAACCTGCTGACGGCCGTTCGCGGCCACATTCAGCTCCTGCTCGCCGAGCTCGACCCGGACGACCCCCGACGGGCCGACGCCCGCGCGGCGGACCGGGCGGCCGAGCGGGCCGCCACCCTCGTCTCCAAGCTCCTTACGTTCAGCCGGAAGCGCTCTGCGCAGCCCCGGGTGGTGGAGCTGAACCGGGAGCTCGAGCGTATGGAGGAAATGCTGGACCGGCTCAGCGGGGAGCGGGTCGAGACCGTCCTGGACCTGCACCCCGACGCCGGGCGGATCCGGATCGACCCCGTGGACGTGGAGCAGGTCGTGCTCAACCTGGTCCTGAACGCCCGGGACGCGATGCCGGGGGGTGGGACGGTCCGGATCCGGACCTCCAGGGTGGGCGTCGGCGAGGACACGACGGACGGCCCGTACCGGGATCTGGCTCCGGGGACGTACACCCGTCTCCGGATCGAGGACGACGGCGTGGGGATGACCGAAGAGACCCGGGAGCGGGTCTTCGAGCCGTTCTACACGGGGAAGGAGCTCGGGGAGGGGACCGGCCTGGGCCTGGCCACCGTCTACGGGATCGTGGAGCAGGTCGGCGGCGAGATCCGGGTGGAGAGCGAGCTGGGCGAGGGCTCCGTCTTCGAGCTCTTCCTGCCGACGGCGGGCGAGGAGGCGGTGGTGGACTGAGTCCGCCTCGCCCATGCCCTCGCCCCGGACGCGGGGCCACTCTGGGACCATGCTGGCCCAGATCGCGTCCGCCGGCCTCCAGGGGGTCGAGAGCTACCCCGTCCGGGTCGAGGTGAACCTCTCCTCCGGCCTGCCCTGCTTCACCGTCGTGGGGCTGCCGGCGGGAGCCGTGCGGGAAGGGAGGGAGCGCGTCCTGGCCGCCCTCCGCAACACCGGCTGTCCGGTTCCCCCGAAGCGGGTCACGGTCAACCTGGCGCCCGCCGACGTGCCGAAGGGGGGCAGCGCATTCGACCTGCCGATCGCCGTCGGTCTCCTGGCGGGCTCGGGCCATCTCCCGGTGGAGGCGACCCGCTCCACGGCCTTCGTGGGCGAGCTGGGCCTGGACGGTGCCTTGCGGTCCGTGCCGGGCGTCCTCCCCCGGGCGTCCGGGTGCCGACGGGAGGGCGTGAGAACGCTCGTCGTCCCCCGGGAGAACGCCCGGGAGGCGTCGGTGGTGGAGGGCCTCCGTGTCGTGGGTGCCGCCACCCTCCACGAGCTGATCGGCCACCTCCGGGGGGAGGAGGAGATCGCCCCCACCCGGGTCGAGCCGGAGGAGCTCCTGTCCTGCGGGGGGCTCGGAGGCCCGGACTTCTCCGACGTCCGGGGCCACGAGCACGTCAAGCGCGCCCTGGAAGTGGCGGCGGCCGGCGGCCACAACGTCCTGCTCCTGGGCCCGCCGGGGTCCGGCAAGACGATGCTCGCCCGGCGGATCCCGGGCATCCTCCCGCCCCTGACCGTCGGCGAGGCCCTGGAGGTCACCGAGGTCCACTCGGTGGCCGGGCGGCTCTCCCCGGGGCGGGCCCTGGTCTCCCGCCGGCCCTTCCGGGCGCCCCACCACACCACCAGCGACGCCGGCCTGGTCGGCGGCGGGGCGCCCCCGGTGCCCGGCGAGGTGAGCCTCGCCCACCACGGCGTCCTCTTCCTGGACGAGATGCCCGAGTTCCGGCGGCACGTCCTGGAGGTGCTCCGCCAGCCCCTGGAGGACGGCCACGTCACCCTCTCCCGGGCCCGCTTCCGGGTCCGCTACCCGGCCCG
>CAZMPV010000507.1:0-1845 GCA_964567985.1 uncultured Gemmatimonadaceae bacterium | reverse complement strand
ATCTTCATGGCCAACGCCGGCGGCGCCTGGGACAACGCCAAGAAGTACATCGAGGGCGGCGCCCACGGCGGCAAGGGCTCGCCGAGCCACAAGGCCGCCGTGGTGGGCGATACGGTGGGGGATCCCTTCAAGGACACCTCCGGCCCGTCGCTCAACATCCTGATCAAGCTGATGAGCGTGGTGGCCCTGGTGCTGGCCCCCTGGTTCGCCCGGGTCCACGGCCTGGTCGGCGACGGCCAGTCCACGAGCTGGCTCCGGGAGCTCCTCCGGGCGGTCTTCGGCTGAGGAGCCGGGAGGGGCCATGTCCAGAGACCCGACCTTCGAGAACGCCGTCGCCTTCGCCCGGGACCTGATCCGGATCCCGGCCCTCTCGGGCGGCGAGGAGCCCGTGGCCGAGCGGGTCCTGGAGGAGCTCGAGGCCCTGGGCTTCGAGGACGTCCGGTCCGACGCCTGGGGCAACGTGATCGGTGTCGTCCGGGGTCGGGGCGAGGCCCCGCCGGCCATGCTCAACTGCCACCTGGACGTGGTGGCCGAAGGCGACCCCGACGAGTGGGAGCACCCGCCCTTCGAGGCCGCGGTGGAGGGCGGCTTCCTCCACGGCCGGGGGGCCATGGACATCAAGGGTCCCCTGGCGCTCCAGACCTACGCCGCCGCGGCGCTGGGCGCCGACGCCCCGGGAGACGTGATCGTGGCCCACACCGTCTTCGAAGAGCGGGGCGGCTTCGGGATGGAGCGGCTCCTGGAGTCCGGTGAGGTCGAGCCGGGGGTCGTGGTCATCGGCGAGTCCACCCGGGGCGACGTGACCATCGGCCACCGGGGACGGGCCGAGCTCGAGATCGTCGTCCGGGGTGAGGCCGGACACGCCAGCGCGCCCGAGCGGGCGCACAACGCGCTGGACATGGTCGGCCCGGTCCTGCAGGGCGTGCGGGCGCTCGCCGGCGAGCAGGCGTCCGACCCCGTCCTGGGATCCTCGTCCCTGGTCGCGACCGCCGTCGACGTCCGCCCCGAGAGCCGGAACGTGATCCCGGACGAGGCGGTGGTGGCCGTGGACTGGCGCATCCTCCCCGACGACACCCCGGAGTCCCTGGTGGACCGGCTGGACGCGGCGGTCGCCGCCGCCGTCGGCTCGCTACCCGAGGGCTTCGGGCTCGAGGTCCGAATGGCCCGGGAAGTGCAGACCACCTACACGGGTCGGAGCGAGGAGCGGGCGCTCTTCACTCCCGGCTTTCTCGTGGACGAGGACGACCCCGTGGTCCGGGCGGCCGCCGAGGCCGTGGGCCGCAAGGAGGACGCCGACGCGCCGGCCCGGGTCCGCCCCTGGACCTTCGCCACCGACGGGGGATGGAGCCGGGGGGTCTTCGGGATTCCGACGGTGGGATTCGCCCCCGGCGAGGAGCGCTTCGCTCATACGAATCGGGAGCGTCTGGACCTGGAGGAGGCCCGCTGGGCCTTCGAGCGCTATCCCGCCCTGATCTCGGCCGTCCAGCGGGCTCTGGTGTAGGGGAGCAGCGGGAGCCCCCGCCGGATTCCTCCCTCGATTTCACGCTGCTGGCGCAGGGATATCATCTCGGGAGGAATCCGGCGGGGGCTCCCTTTCGCTCGTCTCACCGTTCCGGGCGTGAACGGAGTGATCGGGGCGGGATAGGGCTCGAGGCGCCGCGGGGGGGTGGATATTCGAAAGGGGGCGCCGATCGGCGCCCCCTTTCGGCGTCTCCCCCCTCCATCAAGCCGGTGGAGGAGTGGAGCGCGATGCCCCTCTCCCGATTTCACGCTGCTGGCGCAGGGATATCATCGGGAGAGGGGCATCGCGCTCCACTCCGAGAAATACCCAGCCTCACTCCATCG
>CAZMPV010000506.1:0-1848 GCA_964567985.1 uncultured Gemmatimonadaceae bacterium | reverse complement strand
GAGGACCAGCACGCTGGCGCTGACCAACGCCACGCTCCCCTACGCGATGGAGCTGGCGGACAGGGGCTGGCGGTCCGCGTGCCTGAGGGACGGCTCCCTGGCGAAGGGCGTGAACATCGTGGACGGCGCCGTCACCCACGAGGGAGTCGCCGAGGCCTTCGACATGGAATACGAGCCGGTCTCGGAGCACCTCTCCGAGCCGGTCCGGGTGTAGTGGCGGTGAGCGCCGGGCGCATGCCCCGGACGGGCCGACGGACCCGGCGTCCCGAGATCCGGAAGGACGCGGCTCGGTGACGGAAAGGCTGACCGTCCGCTTCCGGAGGCTGGAGGCCAACCCGGAGCTTCCCCTGCCGAGTCGGGCCACTCCCCACGCGGCGGGCTACGACGTCCGCTCGGCCGAGGAGGACTTCGAGCTCGAGCCGGGAGAGATCCGGGCCGTGGCCACCGGTCTCGTCATGGAGCTGCCCCCGGGGGTCGAGTGTCAGGTCCGACCCCGCTCGGGGCTGGCGGCCCGCCACGGGGTGACGCTCCCCAACTCCCCGGGCACCATCGATCCCGACTACCGGGGCGAGCTGAAGGTGCTCCTCCAGAACCTGGGCGACGACCACGTGCCGATCCGTCGGGGCGACCGGATCGCGCAGCTCGTCTTCGCCCGCTTCGAGACGCCGGGCGTCGAGGAGGTCGAGACGGTGAGCGAGACCGCCCGGGGCGAGGGTGGCTTCGGCAGCACGGGGACCGCTTGATGCCGTCCCGGGTCGCTTGCCGGGAAACACCCGTTTACCGTAGCTTCGAAGGTTCCCCGGCGCTCCGTGAGGGGCGGCGAGGAGCTCGCTCCGTCGGCGACTCAGACGCCCCGGTCCAGGCGCCGCGCCTGTCCGGGCCGAACACCCACAGCCATTGTCCGTGATCTCGCGCTGGTTCAACTCGGGACGCCTCGTCCCGGTCAACGACATCGCCGTGGACCTCGGCACGGCCAACACCCTCGTCTACGTGAAGGGCGAGGGGATCGTGCTCAACGAGCCGTCGGTCGTGGCCGTGGAGAAGGGGACCAGGAACATCATGGGCATCGGCCTCGAGGCGAAGCGGATGCTGGGCCGCACGCCGGAGGGCATCGAGGCCGTCCGGCCGCTGAAGGACGGAGTCATCGCCGACGTGGACGTCACGGAGATGATGCTCCGACACTTCCTCAAGCAGGTGACGGCGAAGCGGATCTTCCGGATCAAGCCCCGGGTCGTGGTGGGCGTGCCGTCGGGGATCACCGAGCTGGAGCGCCGTGCGGTCCGATCCTCGGCCATCGCCGCGGGAGCCAAGGCCGTCTACATGGTCGCCGAGCCCATGGCCGCCGCCATCGGCGTGGGGCTGCCCGTGGAGACGCCCACCGGCAACATGGTCATCGACATCGGGGGCGGGACCACCGAGATCGCCGTCATCGCCCTCTCCGGCATCGTCTCGAACACGTCGATTCGGGTGGGCGGGGACGAGCTCGACGGGGCGATCGTCACCTTTCTCAGGAAGAACTACAACCTGTTGATCGGGGAGCCGACGGCCGAGGCGATCAAGATCCAGATCGGCTCCGCCTTCGACTTCGGCGAGGAGCGGGAGATGGAGGTGAAGGGTCGGGACCTTGTGAGCGGGATCCCGAAGGTCGTGACCGTCCACTCCCAGGAGATCCGGGAGTGCATCCAGGAGCCGATCCAGGCTATCGTGGAGGCGGTGCGGCGGGCGCTGGAGATCACCCCGCCGGAGCTGGCCTCCGACATCGGGGACCGGGGGAGCGTGCTGCCGGGTGGGGGGGCGCTGATCCGCGGGCTGGACGCCCTGATCGCGCGGGAGACCAACCTCCCCATC
>CAZMPV010000505.1:0-1851 GCA_964567985.1 uncultured Gemmatimonadaceae bacterium | reverse complement strand
ACCGCCGGGCCGGCTACTTCCTGGGCAAGGACCGGCGGGGGAGCATCCACCGGATTCCCCTCATGTCCCTTTCCATCGGGGTCGTCACGAACCAGTTTCAGACCTTCACTCATACGGCCCAGATCAGTGAGCTCTCGGCCGAGATGAAGTCCTACGCGAAGACGCTCCCGGGCTCGGTCTACGTGGTCGATCGCCGGAAGGCCCTCGACGACGAGGGGACGCCCCGGGAGCGCAATCCTCTGAAGACGTCGGGCGACGCGGGCACGTCCCGCCGCGCCTGACCTCCTGTTCCTGTTCCGCTCGACGAGCCAGCCATGTCCGATCCCATCACCGTCCACTGCCCGTCCTGTGACACCGGCTTTCCCGTGGATCCCGCCAAGGTGCCCGAAGGCGGGGTCCGGGCCCGCTGCAGCGTCTGCCAGGAGATCTTTCCGGTAGAGGTACCCGGGGAGGAGGAGCCCGACTTCGGGGATTCGGGGCTCGCCGTAGACGAAGGAGAGGCGGCGACGGCCGGGGCGGATGTCGCGGAGCCGGACGTCGCGGAGCCGGAGCCGGACGTCGGAGAGCCCGGGCCGGGCCTCGCCGAGCCGGAGCTCGACGAGCCGGACGTCGACGAGGCGGAGGAGGCTCCCGCCGCGGGCCTGGAGCTCGAAGAAGAGGCTCCGGCGACCGTCGGGGAGGAGGACGAGGCCGGGGAGGACGAACTCGAGCTCCAGAGCGATCAGGACTTCTTCGGGGGCGGCGGGCCCGCGGAGACCGCGGTCGAGGAGCCGCCCGCCGAGGAGGAAAAAGCGGACGAGGAGGCCCCGTCCGCCCCCGCCTTCGGCCAGCGCACGCCCGAGCAGAAGGCGAAGCGCCTGGCCCGGGTCCTGGTGTCGGATATGATCAGCTACAACCCCGAGCTCCACCAGAAGGCCCTGGAGCGGGGCACGCTCGAGGAGGACTTCGAGGAGGAGATCGAGAAGTCCTGGGAGGAGTACGTGGAGCAGGTGGGCGAGGAGCTGGCCGACTCCACGAACTTCTGGACCGAGGCGCTGAACGAGATCCTCGCCGAGGGCGAAGAGGTCTTTTAGAAGCCCACCGGGCTTTCCGATCGGGCTTCGATCCCTCGTGAACACTGGCCCCGCCCGGGGTTATGAGGCGGGGTGACGGCCTCTTCGGAAGTGGGAGGCAGTGGGGGGCCGTCCCCGGGACGGCCCCTCTCGTACATTCACGCACCGCCGAGGCAGCGAAGCCCATCATGACGAAGGACCAACTGGACCGACTGGACGATCTCCGGAGCCGGATCTCCGAGCTACGGGGGTATCTTTGACATCGACAACCGTGAGGGGCGCATCCGGACCCTCGAGGAACAGATGTCGGCCCCCTCGTTCTGGGACGATCCGGACCGGGCCCGGGAGATCATCGACGAAGCCAACCGTCTGAAGAGCTGGGTCGAGCCCTGGCGGGAGCTCTCCGAGAAGGCCGAGGAGCTCGACGAGCTCGGTGAGCTCCTGGACGACGAAGAAGACGCCGACCTCGAGGCCGAGTGGGAAGCCGAGGTCGACACCCTGGAATCGGGCGTCGAGGAGCTGGAGCTCAAGACGATGCTCCAGGGAGAAGACGACCACCGGGACGCGATCCTGACCATCCACCCCGGAGCCGGCGGCACCGAGTCCCAGGACTGGGCCGAGATGCTGCTCAGGATGTACTCCCGCTGGGCCGACCGTCAGGACTACGACGTCGAGGTCCTCGACCTCCAGCCCGGCGAAGAGGCCGGCCTCAAGAGCGCGTCGCTGGAGATCCACGGCCCGTACGCCTACGGATTCCTGAAGGCCGAGAAGGGCGTTCATCGCCTGGTCCGGATCTCGC
>CAZMPV010000504.1:0-1852 GCA_964567985.1 uncultured Gemmatimonadaceae bacterium | reverse complement strand
CTGGCCACCGGTCAGTGGCTTCCGGCCACCGACGACGGGGCCCCGGACGGCGTGCCTCTGGCCGTGCTCCTGGACGGGACCCTCGTGGCCGTGGGCGAGCGGGAGGCCGACCGCCTCAGGCCCCGGAAAGTCTTCGTCCATGTCTGAGCGGGAGTACGCGGTCGATCCCTCGATCCCTTCCGGCCTGCCCGACGACGGCCGGGGGACGGTCGTGACCGTGGGCACCTTCGACGGGGTCCACCGGGGCCACTGGGCGGTCCTGCAGGAGATCTGCCGCCGGGCCGAGGAGACCGGCCGGAGGAGCGCTCTCCTCACCTTTCACCCCCATCCCCTCCGCATCGTCCGGCCCGAGCACGCCCCTCCCCTCCTGACGACGCCGGTGGAGAAGAAGGAGATCCTGGCCGAGACCGGCCTGGATTACGCGGTCTTCCTGAGCTTCACGCCGGCGCTGTCCCGCTACGAGCCCGAGCGCTTCGTTCGGGAGATCCTGGTCGGGCGCCTGGGCGTGGACGAGCTCGTCATCGGCTACGACCACGGCTTCGGCCGGGGCCGCTCCGGCGACGTGGACACCCTCCGCCGGCTCGGCGGGGAGCTGGGCTTCGCCGTGGACGTCGTCGAGCCGGTGGAAGCGGGAGACGACGCGGTCTCCTCCACGCGGATCCGGGAGGCGGTGGGCGAGGGCCGGATGGAAGACGCCCGGGACGCCCTGGGTCGGCCGTACTCGATCCGGGGTGCGGTGGTGAAGGGAGACGGGCGGGGCCGTCAGCTGGGATTTCCCACGGCGAACCTGCGGATCGCGGACGGGGACAAGCTGGTCCCGCCCCAGGGGATCTACGCCGTCCGGGGCGCGCTGAGGTCCGGGATCCACCCGGGCGCCCTCCATATCGGACCCCGACCCACCTTCCAGGGCTCGCCCCCCACCGTGGAGCTCCACCTCATCGACTTCGACGGCGACGTCTACGGGGAGATCGTCCGGGTCGACTTCGTCCGCAGGCTCCGGGACGTGCTTCCCTTCGACACCCCGGAAGCCCTGGTCGAGCAGATGAGGGAAGACGTGGCCGAGGCCCGTGGGGTCCTGGAGGCCGACGTCGGTTGAAGCCGAGGGGGCCCCTCTTGTACCCACATCTGCTTTCAGATACCATTTGAGGCTGGAACATTGATGGGAACGATGCACGTTCCCGTCCCTTCGGGCACCGTGAAGATCGACTGAGATCGGCTCGGCGCTTCCCTTGCAGCGCAGACTCTCGTGGAGGCACGGAACGCATGACGCTGGACGCGCAGGAAAAAGAGAAGATCATCGAGAAGCATCGGTTGCACGAGAACGACCGGGGCAGCGCCCCGGTCCAGATCGCCCTCCTCACCGCCCGGATCGACGAGCTTCGGGAGCACTTCGACGAGCACCGGCAGGATCACCACAGCCGGCAGGGGCTCCTTCGAATGGTGGGGAAGCGGCGCAAGCTCCTGGAGTACCTGAAGAAGAACGACCTTCAGCGCTACCGGGACGTGATCACCGACCTGGGCCTCAGGCACTAGGTCGCAGGAACGGGCGCGGCGACGAGAGCCTCTCGGTCGCCGCATCTTTATAGCGTCGGGAAGCCGGACGGAACGGCCGGACCACCCGATAGCCGCAGAGCCGCGGGCGGGACCCCGGGCTCGACTCCAGTCGGAGTCGTCCCCGGACCCCCTTCCGGCGCGGCGGTCGTGACCATTCGGCGATTTCCGGCGCCAGGACGAGAGGCATCGACAACGAGGGCAGTCGCGCGGACCGAGCGGTCCCGAGACGACACCCGGAAATCCAAGTCAGAGAAATGGACGACGACCGAATGGCATCGAGAATCGAACGACAGTTCGC
>CAZMPV010000503.1:0-1852 GCA_964567985.1 uncultured Gemmatimonadaceae bacterium | reverse complement strand
GGCGTCGGCCACGTCCTCGCCGAAGACCACCACCCGGGGGTCCCGCTCCATCTCGTCCCGGAGGCACTGGTTCAGCAGGTCCACCACGGTGGTGGGGTCGGCGTCGTCCGGGTAGCGGGGGTCGTCCTCGGTGTCGAAGTCGGGCCCGGTGGGGTCCACGTCCTCGGAGTAGAGGTGGCGCATGGCCGTCGAGGGGTCGGGCTGGGCGTGCTCGAGCGCCTCGTCGGCGGCGTCGCTGATCTGTTGCTTGACCTCGGCGTCGATCTCGTCGAGCTCTTCGGGCGTGGCGATCCCCTCCTCGGTCAGCAGCGCCCGCAGCTTCCGGATCGGGTCCCGCTTCGCCTCCTCTTCCCTCTGCGACTCCGGCTTGTAGAGCCGCTCGTCGTCGGACATGGAGTGGGAGTAGTGGCGGATCACGTGGGCGTGGAGGAGGGCCGGGCCCTTCCGCTCCCTGGCGTACTCGACCGCCTCCCGGCACGCCTCGTAGCTCTCCACGACGTCGGTGCCGTCGAACTCCCGCATGAAGAGGTCCGGAAAGCCGGTGAGGAGGTCCGAGATGTTGCCCCCCGCCGTCTGGACCTCCACGGGCACCGAGATCGCGTACTCGTTGTCCTCGATCAGGTAGACGACCGGCAGCTTCAGGTTGCACGCCGTGTTGAGCGACTCGAAGAACTCGCCCTCGGAGGTGGTGCCGTCGCCGGCGCAGACCAGGACCACCTCGTCCTCCTCGAAGCGGTCGATCCGCTCCCGCATCTCCGGGATCCGCTCCATCCGGTAGCCCCCCTCGGCCGCGCCGACCGCCGGCAGGAACTGGCTGCCGGTGGGCGAAGACGTGCTGGTGATGTTCAGCTTCACGTCGCCGTAGTGGGCGGGCATCTGGCGCCCGCCGCTGGAGGGGTCGTCCTCGGCGGCCACGGCCTGGAGGAAGTGGTCCAGGGGCGTCTGTCCCAGCGCCAGGGAGAGGGCCCGGTCCCGGTAGTAGAGAAAGAACCAGTCGTGGGCGGGCTTCAGGTGCTCGGCCAGGGCCACCTGGACGGCTTCGTGGCCGGCGCCCGAGATCTGGAAGAAGATCTTGTTCTGCCGCTTCATGCTGATCTCGCGGTCGTCCACCGCCCGCGCCGTCACCATGAGCCGATACAGATCGAGCAGCCGCTCCGGGGTGAGGCCCTTCAGGTCCCGCCCCGTCGCCGCGTCCTCGATGTCGGTCGCCATGAGTCCTCCGGCTCGCGTTTGCCGGGGGGCCGGGCGGACCCCCCGAAGCGTTCGAATCGTCGGTCGGTGGTCTCCTCCTCGCCACCGACGGTGAGAATGTAGCCGAGCCCCCGGGGCCGGACCACCGACGCCGGGGGTCGGCCCGGGCCGCGCCCGACTTCTTCAGCGACCTGCTGGATCAGGGCGCTGCCTCGCCGGCCGGAAGCTCGTCGTCGGCCCGATCGAGCTCCTCGTCCAGGGCCCCGGCTTCGACTACCGGCTCCCGGCAGGCGTAGTTCCGGCAGACGTAGGCCGTCGGCCGGCCGTCCCGCAGGCCCCGGCCCTCCAGGAGGGGCACCTCGACCGCGACCTCGTCGTCCGGGTCCCGACCCACCACGATCCGGGTCGGCAGGTAGCGGGCGTGCACCGCGTCCAGCAGCTCCCCGGTCCGCGGATCGTCCGGCTCGCCGACGACGGCCACTTCGATCGCCCCCGAGAGGTCCAGGTCCAGGGCCGACAGCAGGGCGCCGAAGGCCTGGGGATAGCGCTCCATGGCGCCGGCCTCCCGGCCGAGGATCCGACGGGCCCGCTCCCGGTACGCCTCCTCCCCGTAGATCACGGCGCCCCGGATCAGGAGCTCGGTGGCCAGGGAGGTGCCGGA
>CAZMPV010000502.1:0-1854 GCA_964567985.1 uncultured Gemmatimonadaceae bacterium | reverse complement strand
TGGACTGATATGGCACCGAGCGGCAAGAAGAACCTGGTCATCGTCGAGTCGCCCGCGAAGGCGCGGACGATCGAGAAGTACCTGGGAGGCGACTTCGAGGTCGCCGCCTCGGTGGGGCACGTCAGGGACCTGCCCAAGAAGGAGCTGGGCGTGGACGTGGAAGGGGGCTTCGAGCCCAAGTACGTGACGATCCGGGGCAAGGGGAAGGTCCTGAAGGAGCTCCGGAAGAAGGCCCGGGACGCCGAGGCCGTCTACCTGGCCACCGACCCGGACCGGGAGGGCGAGGCGATCGCCTACCACGTGGCCGAGCAGCTCGGCATGGAGGACGACGGCGGGGACCGCTTCCGACGCATCACCTTCCGGGAGATCACCAAGCGGGCCGTCCAGGAGGCCATGGAGCACCCGGGGCCGATCGACATGCGGAAGGTGGAGGCCCAGCAGGCCCGGAGAATCCTCGATCGCCTGGTCGGCTACAAGGTGAGCCCGCTCCTTTGGAAGCCGATCCGGCCCGGGTTGTCGGCCGGACGGGTCCAGACCGTGGCGCTCCGCCTCGTATGCGAGCGCGAGGCCGAGATCCGGGCCTTCGAGCCCGAGGAGTACTGGTCGGTCACCGCCCACCTGGAGAAGGACGACCAGCCCTTCGACGCCCGCCTCCAGAAGATCGACGCCTCCGCCTTCACCCTGGGCTCCGAGGAGGAGACGCAGGCCGTCCTCGACGACATCGAGGGCCGGCCCTTCGAGGTCACGAAGGTCAAGCGGCGGGAGCGGAAGAAGAACCCGTACGCGCCCTTCACCACCTCGACGCTCCAGCAGGAGGCGGCCAAGCGCTTCCGCTTCTCGACGAAGCAGACGATGGCGTTCGCCCAGCGTCTCTACGAGGGCGTGGAGCTCGGCTCCCGGGGCTCGGTGGGGCTGATCACGTACATGCGGACCGACTCGACCCGGGTCTCGGGGCAGGCCGTGGGCCAGGCCCGGGACTGGGTCACCAAGGAGTTCGGCAGCCGCTATACGCCGAAGTCGCCGCGGATGTACGGGGGCAAGAAGCAGAAGGCGGCCCAGGAGGCCCACGAGGCGATCCGGCCCACCGACCCGGGGCTCCATCCGGACCGGGTGCGCAAGCACGTGGATTCCCAGCTCGCCCGGCTCTACGAGCTCATCTGGCTCCGCTTCGTCGCCAGCCAGATGTCGCCGGCGGTCTACGACACCACCACCGTGGACTTCGACATCGCGGGTACGGACAGCGGGCGCAGCTTCCTCTTCCGGGCCTCGGGGTCGGTGCTCAAGTTCGACGGCTTCACCCGCCTCTACCAGGAGGCGACCGAGGTCGGAGACCACCGTCGTCTCGACGACCTCGAGCCCCTGCCCGAGCTCGAGGAGGGCGACGTCGCCGACCTGAAGGAGATCGAGCCGAAGCAGCACTTCACCCAGCCGCCGCCCCGCTTCAGCGAGGCGAGCCTGGTCAAGGAGCTGGAGAAGCTCGGCATCGGCCGGCCCTCCACCTACGCCCAGATCATCTCCACGATCCAGGACCGGGGCTACGTGGAGATGGAGAAGCGCCGCTTCCACCCCACCGACCTCGGCGAAGTGGTCTCCAAGCTCCTGGTCCGGATCTTCCCCGACATCTTCGACGTGGACTTCACGAGCCGGATGGAGGGAGCCCTGGACGAGGTCGAGGAGGGCGAGGAGGACTGGCAGAACCTCCTGGCGGGCTTCTACCCGCCCTTCGAGAAGCGCCTCGAGGAGGGCCAGGAGCACTCCGACGAGATCATCAAGGAGATCCTGGCCGCCGAGGGCGAGACGTGCGAGGAGTGCGGCAGCCCCATGCTCGTGCGCTGGAACAAGTACGGCCGCTTC
>CAZMPV010000501.1:0-1859 GCA_964567985.1 uncultured Gemmatimonadaceae bacterium | reverse complement strand
CCGGCCCGGCGTCGGTCCGGATCCCGACGTCCAGGAAGCGCCGGATGACCTCGACGTTCGTCCGGAGGTGGGGCGTGGGCTCCACGGTCGTGAACGCGCCGCCCTCGGCCAGGACCAGGGGAAGGAGGAGCTGGTCGGCCAGGTGGGGGCCGACCGCCGCGCCGGAATCCAGATACCGGCGGGTCTCCCGGAGGACCCCCGCCGCCACCTCCTCGGCCGGCACCCCCTTCTCGCCGAAGCCGGTGAATACCTCGGTCAGCTCCTCCCGGACGACCTCGAGGAGCACGGCGTTGCCCGGGCCGGCCGGATCGTCGACGGCCACGACCTCCCGCTCCAGTCCCGGCAGCCCGGGAACGTCGAGCCCCTCGGCCAGCGTGTCGAGCTCCCGGTCCGCGATGTGCTCCGGGAGCGCCGCGAGGTAGGCCCGGGCCCGGAGCGCCCGGACGGGGCCCGGGTCGTCCAGCTCCAGCGGGGCCAGGAGGCCCGCCCCGTCCACGCCGTCCCCGGCGGGATCGATCCGGGCCTCGAGCCGGCCGCCGCCTGCCGGGTAGAAGCCGGGCCGGTCCAGGGTCAGCCCGACGTTCGCGCCCATGCGACCCAGGAGGGGAAGCAGGGCACGCTCCACGAAGTCGAAGGGGGGCGCCCAGGGATTGTGGGTGCCGCCCTCCAGCGTCAGGGCGGACGGCGCGTCGGCGGCCAGGAGGGGCCAGAGGACGGTCTGGAGCACCAGGGTGCAGCTCCCGGCCCCCCCGGTGGAGAAGCGGTACGCTCCGCTCCGGACGTCGCCGGGCCGGAAGACGACGGTGGTGGAGCCCGGCTCGGCTCCCTCCACCCGGGCCCCGGTCACCTCCCGGGCGGCCCGGACGGCGGTCAGGTGCTGGGCCCGGAGCCCGGGGCTCGAGCGGCCGGCCCGGACGTTCTCGATCCGGACCGGCGTGCCGGTGACGGCGGAAAGCGAGAGGGCGGAGCGGAGGATCTGTCCGCCGCCCTCGCCCATGGATCCGTCGATCTCGAGCAAGCTCACCTCCGGCGTCCGCCTCGCCGACGCCTCAGAAGCGGAAGACCACCGTCGCCGCCGGAACGAGAAGTGTCAGCTCGGTGGTCCGGTTCGTCTCCTTCACGTGGAACTGGGCGTCGCCCTCCACCGAGGACCAGCGCCCGCCGAGGCCCAGGGCCAGGTCCACGAAGGGCGCCACCCGGTAGTCCACGCCCACCGAGGCCCGGGCATGGAGACCGTCGGCCGTGCGGTCGAAGACGTCTCCGTCTCCTTCCTCCAGCCGCGCCTCGACCCGGGCGTACCCTCCGTGCACCCGGACGACCGGGGACAGGTCGGCGTCGGGCCGGACCCTCCACCGGAGCGACGGCCCCACGGTGAGCTCGAAGCGGTCCACGTCCGTGGAGGCGTTCACCCGGCCCGGGCGGTCCACCCGGTCGACCTCCACCGTCCGCTCGCTGAGTGCCGTCCCGAGCTCGACTCCCAGGTCCAGGGCCGGCAGGACCCGGCGCCACGCGCCGTAGAGCCCGGTGGAGGGCGGGGCGATCTCGAGGGAGAGCGCCCACGACGCCTCGAGGGCGTCGCCGGCCCCGCCCGCCCGGTCGGGCTCCTGGGCACCTCCCTCTGCCGGAAGGACCGTGGCGGCGGTCAGGACGGAGAGTCCGAGAGCGGCAGCGACACGTACCAGCCACGGGATCCACATGAGCGGAGGCTCCGGCGTCGGGAACGGGGGTCGCCGCCTGCGTCCCCCTTCTCCCCCCTACGTACCGGAAAGCCGCCGCCGGATTACGGGGATCCCGACGCCCGGCTCTCGAAGACGGCCCGGGCCTCGTCGAGCTGCTCGAACATGTGCTCCATCTCGGCG
>CAZMPV010000500.1:0-1864 GCA_964567985.1 uncultured Gemmatimonadaceae bacterium | reverse complement strand
CGCAGGGTGACGGCCCGCTCGATCCGGAAGGGCGCGAGGACCCGCTCCATCTCGGCGGGGAGGAGGGACTGGCCTCCGGCCTGGGGCTCGCCGACGGCGACCTGGGCGACCCGGTCCGTGCCCAGGGGCGTGAAGCGGAGCGGCTTGCGGACCACCCTCTCGGAAGCGTCCACGACGGCGTAGAGGCGGGCGCCCTTCCCGGTGATCCGGACCAGCTTCTCGACGAGGGCTCGCCGCTGGTCGGAGCCGAGGAGGTCCAGGAGGTTCCAGGTGACCACCGCGTCGTAGGGCCGACGGGGATTGGGGGGCAGCTCCCGGAGGGCGGCCCGCAGCTCCGATCCCCTGGGCGGGATGGGCAGGAGGCCCGCGAACCGGATCCATCGGGCGAAGCGCCCGTACAGGCGCAGGTGGCCCTGGGTCCCGCATCCCAGGTCCAGAATCGCATGGCCTCCTCCGGGCGCCAGGCTTTCGAAGAGCGCTTCCAGCGCCGGCGCCCTCCGGCGGAGGGGGCCGGCCCCCTCCGCCTGCGGAGATTCGGGCTCGGCCCGTCCAGCGGGCTCACGCCCGAGGGAATCGAGCCACGCCACCTACGACGCTGCCTTCTCCGTCGCGTCCGACTTCTGGTCCGACTTGCTCGCGCTGCCGCTGGAGCCGGCGGACTTCGAGGTGGAGGCGGACGAGGAGCCGGCCTTCGAGCCGGCACCGTCGTCCGAGCTCGCCTTGCCGGCGGAGCGCGTGGCGGAGCTCCGGCCGCTTCCGGCGGACGAGCCCTCGGGCCTGCTCATGTCCACGAGCCCCTTGAAGCTCGCGCCGTCTTCCAGGACCACGCGGGGCGCCTTGATGTCGCCCTCGACGTGGGACTGGCTCCTGAGGATCACCTGCTCGTCGGCCGTGAGGTTGCCCTCGACCTCGCCCTCCACGGTGACCACCCGACCGGTGATGTCGGCCTTCACCCGGCCCTCGCTCCCCACCGTGATCGACTGATCCGCGAGCTTCACCACCCCGTTCACCCGACCCTGGATGAGCAGGTCCTCCTGCCCGCTCACGTCGCCGTCGATGGTGATCGAGGGGCCGATGGTGGCAGACCGGGAGCCGCCCGGCCGGGTGCGGCTGGGGCGCTCGCCCGGCTCCTGGTCCGTTGCCTCGCTGCTCGCCGCCGTCGCTTCCTCGGACTCGTCCTTCTTCCACATGGAAGTCCTCCCTGGTGGGATGGGTTCGACGCCCGGTGTCGGGCATCCTCGAAGCCTCCCCATCTTCAACTGCAACAAGCTTGCCAGGGGTGTCGTCCGGGACATGAGGGGCCGGGGATCCCCGGGGCGACGTGAAGCTGCCGCTCGGCCTCCAGGACCCCCCGTCAGGACCTGGTCCTGTACTGGAGCGACGACGATGGAACCACGTGGGTCGAGTCCCGTCACGAGGTGGAGGGAAGTGGGGCGATCCCTCCGAACCTGGCTGGCGAAGATGTGGGATTGCTTCCGGGAAACGAGAGCGGCGTCTTCCGTGTGACGTCCAGATGATCCTGCGCCCCGAGACTGCGGCGGCTTGAGACAGGCGTACCTCTGCAGAACATTTGTACAACTTTCCAGATGCTGTCACACAGCCGGAGGTTCGTGATGCAGCTCATGCTGGAACTGTGGAAGCCGAAGCAGAGCTGGCTCGAGATGTCGGAAGGGGAGCGCTCGGCCTACGTGGAAAGCATTCAGCCGAGCATAGGCGGCCTGATGGAGGCGGGCGTCGAGCTCGTCGGGATCGGAAAGGTCGACGAGGAAACCGACCAGGGTGCCGATTACCGCTACTGGGCGGTCTGGCGAATCCCCTCCCAGGAGCTGGCGGAGCGCTTCGAGGACCAGGTCCGGGAGGACGG
>CAZMPV010000499.1:0-1878 GCA_964567985.1 uncultured Gemmatimonadaceae bacterium | reverse complement strand
CCAGCGCCTCCACCGCCCGCTCGATCCCGCCCCGATCCACGTCCAGGTGGGTCACGGCCCGGAGGCGCCGGGCGCCGAAGGGGACCAGGCGTACCCCCTCCTCCTCGAGGGCGTCCAGGAGCCCCGCCGGCGCGACCCGTTCGTCCACGACGTCGATCATGACGATGTTCGTCTCGGGCTCGATCGCCTCGAGCCCGTCCACGGCATCGACGCCCCGGGCCAGGACCCGGGCATTGTCGTGATCCTCGGAGAGCCGCTCCCGGTGATGCTCCAGGGCGTGGAGGCCCGCCGCCGCCAGGATGCCGGTCTGCCGCATCCCGCCCCCGAAGCGCCTGCGCACCCGCACCGCCTCGGAGATCACCCCGGACGGGCCCGCCAGGAGCGAGCCCGCGGGACAGCCGAGGCCCTTGGAGAGGGAGACCATGACCGTGTCGGCGGCCTCGCACAGCTCCTCCGGCGGGGCCCCGGCGGCCGCGGCTGCGTTCCAGAGCCGGGCCCCGTCCAGGTGGACTCCCAGGCCGTGGCGATCCGCGACAGCCCGGACTTCCGGGACGCTCTCCGGCGGCAGCACCCGCCCGCCCGACCCCAGGTGGGTGTTCTCCAGGACGACGACGGAGGTGGCGTGGCTGTAGGGTCCGGCCTCCCGGACCACCCCCTCGACCATCCGCCCCGTCAGCACCCCGTCGGGGGTCGGCACCGGGTGGAGCTGGAGGCCGCTCAGGACCGGGGCGGCGGCCATCTCCCAGTGGAAGACGTGGGCGTCGGCCTCCACCACGACCTCGCTGCCCCGGGGCGCCTGGACCGCGAGAGCCGTCTGGTTCGCCATGACCCCGCTGGGAAAGAAGAGCGCCGCCTCCTTGCCCAGCAGATCGGCGATCCGATCCTCGAGGCGACGGGTGGTGGGATCGCCGTCCAGGAGGTCGTCGCCCACCTCGGCCCCCGCCATCGCCTCTCGCATGGCCGGGGTCGGCCGGGTGACCGTGTCGCTCCGGAGGTCGACCACGTCTCCGCTCACGGTGCCTCCCCACCCCCGGGCCCTTCCCGCTCCGTCACCCGTCCCCTCCCCCGCCGAGCTCGTCCTCCAGGCGGGCCCAGCGCCGGGCCAGCGAGATCACCCAGCCCAGGACCAGGGCCCAGGCCAGGGCGTAGGCCAGGAAGACATGGCCGTACGGCCGCAGGCTCTGTGAGGCCAGGCGACCCTCGGCCCCGGGGGTCTGCCCCCCCAGGAACGCCGGAGCGGCCAGGGCCGCCAGCACGATCATCGTCGTCGCGATTCGTCGCATCGCTCCCTCCGGGGAGAGGTTCACGTGAGGTTCTTCATCGACCTGCCAGCTCCGCCGCCCGCCGGGCCCGGGCCAGGCCGTAGCGGAAGAGGAAGAGGCCGGCGAAGAGGAGCGTGAAGGCCAGCAGCCCGGTCATGAGCGTGGCCAGCATGTCGGGGTGCAGGCTCGGCCCCTCGGGCTTGATCACCACCGGCTGGGGGTGGAGCGAGCGGAACCAGACCACGCTCAGGTGGATCAGGGGGATGTCCAGGGCTCCGACGATTCCCACCACCGCCGCGAGCTTCTTGCCCCGCTCCGGGCTCTCGGTGGAGCGCCGGACCAGGAAGTAGCCGAGGTAGATGAACCAGAGGAGCAGGGTCAGGGTCAGCCGGGGCTCCCACGTCCACCAGGTGCCCCAGGCGATCTTCCCCCAGAGGGGGCCGCTGAGCAGCACCAGGGTGGTGAAGACCATGCCCCCCTCGGCGGCGGAGACCCCCGCCATGTCCAGGCGATCGTCCTCCAGCCAGAGGTAGACCGCCCCCGTCAGCGCCACGATCCCGAAGGCGAGGAAGGCCACCCACGCCGCCGGCACGTGGATGTAGAAGATCCGCTGGAC
>CAZMPV010000498.1:0-1882 GCA_964567985.1 uncultured Gemmatimonadaceae bacterium | reverse complement strand
AGGTGGGCCGGGAGCTCGGCCTGCCCGAGGAGGCCGTGGGCCGCCACCCCTTCCCGGGACCCGGCCTGGCGGTGCGGATCCTGGGCGAGATCACCCCGAGCCGGCTCGCCGTGCTCCGGGAGGCCGACGCGATCTACCTGGAGGAGATCCGGGAAGCGGGCCTCTACGACGAGATCTGGCAGGCATTCGCCGTGCTCCTGCCGGTGCGTGCGGTGGGCGTCATGGGCGACGCCCGGACGTACGAGAACGTCATCGCCCTCCGGGCCGTGACCTCCCGTGACGGGATGACCGCCGACTGGTACCCCTTCCCCCACGACGTCCTGGCCCGCATCTCCACCCGGATCATCAACGAGGTGGCCGGGGTGAACCGGGTGACCTACGACGTGAGCTCGAAGCCCCCCGCCACCATCGAGTGGGAGTAGGGGAGCCGGCCCCTCGACTCAGAACCGGTGGGTGTAGGTCACCTTCAGCGCGCCGCCCCGCTCCAGGGTGAAGAGGCTCCGCTGCACCGGGTTGTTCCAGTTGTGGGTGTAGACGAAGTAGACGTCACTCCCGGGGCGCACGATCCACCGTAGCCGGGCGAAGAGGCCGAGGACGCGGCTCACGTCGTCGTACTGGACGAGGCCGGTGAGGGAGGTGTCCGGGCTCTTGTGCCACTCTCCCTCGAAGCGGTAGACGGAGGCGGTGAAGGAGCCTCCGGGCAGGGTGATGTCGTTCCACTCGGCGTCCGCCGTGAAGCTGAAGCCCGGGACGGGTCGCACGGTGGCGCTCCCCTGGAGCACCGTCCGGTCCCCGGACCAGAACTCCCCGGTCGACGCCTCGAACTGGCCGGCGAGCTTTCGCTGTCCCGCCGTCCGGAGCGAGGCCGAGACCCGCTCGAAGGGGTAGGCCCCGGGCGGGATCTCCACGCCCTCCACGATCTCGAAGGTCTCCTCCGCGCGTTCGAACTGCTGCTCGACGCCCACCGAGACCCGGTCTCCGGAGTGGAGCTCCGCCCCGACGTCCGCCCCGGCCTGGCGGGTCAGGAGCAGCCCTCCCAGGGCGGTCAGGTACTCGTAGCGCAGCCCCAGCTCGTACTGGCGGACCAGGCCGCCGGCCTCCGGCCGGGGGTTCCAGCTCAGGGACGGCTGGAGTCTCCGGAAGCCGTTCCGGGGGGCGAAGCCGAGCTGGGGCGTCCAGTTGTCCCCGAACTCCCGGAACGAGACGTGCCAGTTCCAGATGTCGTTCGGATACGCCATGCGCACCCCCCGGGTCCTCCGGGCCGAGTGGGGCGTGTCCTCGGTGTCGGGGAAGGGCTCGGTGTGGAAGACGTAGAACGCCTGGAAGTTGAAGTTGCGGTCGCCCAGGAAGCGGGAGGTGAAGAAGTCCAGGTCGGCGCCGAGGAGCTGGCCCCGGGGCTGATCGTAGGTGCCCTCGAAGGAGCCGACCCGGGCCCTCCGGGTGTAGATCATCCCCACCGCCGACTCCCGGAGCACGTTCCGCTTGAGGCGGAAGGCGGTGAAGTCCTCGCCCGGTCCCCCGGAGTGGTCGTCGGTCCGGACCTGGACCAGACCCAGGTCGAAGCCCCCGGACTGGCCGGTCAGGCGGCCGCCGGCCAGGACTGGCACGGCCTCTCCCTCGACCAGGCCGATCCGCCGGCTGAAGTACGGGTTCACCCCGTTCCGGGGCAGGAAGTTGAAGACGTCGGAGCCCTCCAGGAAGAAGTCCCGCTTCTCCGGGAAGAAGAGGGGGAACCGGGTCAGGTTCACCCGCCGCTGGTCCACCTCGACCTCGGCGAAGTCGGTGTTCACGGTGGCGGACGCGCGGAGGCCGGGCGTGACGCTGTACGTCACGTCGAAGCCGGCGTCACCGGTCAGGGCGCCGGAGCTCCCCCCGGCCACCC
>CAZMPV010000497.1:0-1885 GCA_964567985.1 uncultured Gemmatimonadaceae bacterium | reverse complement strand
CCTCCATGGCGCGCGCGACCGCCGTCCGGATCCGTCTCTCGTCCTCGGCGGTGCCCCGGTGGCCGTAGCCCTCGGTGTCCGCATAGTGCTCGGGCATGGGCAGCACCCCGTGATCGGCGGAGAAGCCGAGCACCCAGCGGTCCTCACCGACGCGCCGGTCCAGCTCGTCCAGGAAGCGGCCCAGCTCGCGGTCCAGGCGGATCAGGTTGTCGAGCTGCTCCCGGCTCAGGGGCCCGTAGCGGTGACCCACGTAGTCCGTCTGGGAGAGCCCGATCGCCAGGAGGTCCGGCGCCTCGTCATCGCCCAGCGAGAGCTCGTCCATGGCCCGGCGGGCCAGGTCCAGGAGCGCGGCGTCGACGAAGGGCGTCCGGGTGATCCAGTCGTAGAGGCTTCCCGCGTCGCCGGCCCCCTCCGTCGTCCAGTAGCGGTGTGGAAAGGCGCTGGCCCCGGCGACCCGTCGCTCCAGGGTCGAGGTGTCGGGACGCGTCAGCCCCGCCCAGGCTTCGGGTACGACGCTCTCCCAGAGCGTGTCCGCCCGCAGCGCCTCCATGCGGGTCCGGTTGAAGTCCTCGAGCCAGTCCGGCAGGGCGTCCATGTAGTAGGCGCTGGTGACGAAGCGCAGGCGGCTCGGCGAGAGCCAGTAGACGTGACCGGGCGAGGCGCCGCCGTGGGCGATCGCCGAGCGATCCTTCTTGGAGATGGAGACCCGCTTCGAGGCGCTGTCGGCCAGGAGCATCCAGTCGGCCAGCCCGCTGGCCAGCAGGTTCTCCGGCGAGCGCCCCTCGGCATCCGGCTCGCCGAGGAGGGGGGATTCGGTGTCCTCGACCGAGTACTCCGGCACCCAGCCGTCGGCCTCGCGCCGGAAGAACCCGTTGGCCACGATGCCGTGCCGCGAGGGGTGAACGCCCGTGGCTAGGCTGGCGTGGCCGACCGCCGTCTCGGTGGCGGCGTGTCCGTGGACGGCATCGGGAAAGTCGTGGCCCTCGTCCAGGAGGCGCCGGAGCCCGCCGGTGAAGAGCGTGTCGTAGCGCTCCAGCAGATATCCGGGAAGCTGATCCACCACCACGGAGACGACGAGCCGTGGCCGCCCGTCATCGCCCGACGGCGAGGGTGCGCAGCCCGGGACTCCGACGAGAAGAAGGAAAAAGGAAGCCGCCAGCACGGAAACGCGTCGCGAGATAGCCATGGACGCGAAGCTTAGAGCCCTCCCCGGCCGCTGGACAACCCTCCGGAGGGGGGGTAAACTTGCCCGACCCGGTCCCCGATCACCGATCGTCACGGTTCCGATGCGATCCAGCCCCCCCACAGCCCTGTGCGGGCTCCTCCTGGGCCTGCTTCTCGCCCTGCCCGCGGACGCCCGCTCCCAGGAGCGGCCCGTGCCCACGGAGCCCGGCGTGCGACCCGGCGACCGGGTCGAGATCAGCATGTTCTCCGCCGCCGGCGAGGCCCTGAACGAGATCGGCGGGACCCGGACCGTGGACCGGAACGGGCAGCTCTTCCTCCCCTTCCTCGGCAGCCTCGACGTGGCGGGCATGGGAGCGTCGGAGATCCGGCAGCTCCTGGAGCGGCGCTACGCCGACTTCTTCTCGAATCCCGTCGTCGACGTCCAGACGCGGATCCGGGTGAACGTCACCGGCACGGTGCGGTCGCCGGGGAACTACTACGTGGACCCCACGTCGACGCTGGTCGACGTGCTGGCCACCGCAGGGGGAACGACGTCCGAGGTGCAGGTCGTCACGGTCGGGGCCGCGGCCGACGCGAGCAGGGTCAGGCTCGTACGGGAAGGAGAGACCCGGATCCTGGACCTCCGTCCGGAATCGGTGTCCCAGTCCACCCTGGACCTCCGGGCCCAGTCCGGCGACTGGCTGCACGTACCCCCCCAGCA
>CAZMPV010000496.1:0-1903 GCA_964567985.1 uncultured Gemmatimonadaceae bacterium | reverse complement strand
GGGATGCTGGACGAGGAGATGGTCCGTCGCCTGAACCGCCGCATCGAGGTCGACGGCGAGCCCCTGGAGCGGGTCGCGGCCGACGCCCTCCGGGAGCTGGGGCTGGTGCCTTCGGAGGCGACGGCCGAGAGGCGGGGTGGGACGGTTCCGGCCCCCGGAGTGGCCGAGGGCCGGGGCCCTGGTGAGCCCGGAGCGCCCGACGCGGGGCGGGACCGGGAGTCCCTGGTCCCGTATCTCTGGGCCCGGCGGGCCGACATCCTCGACCTCACCGGCCGGCACCTCCTCCTCGTCGGGGTCTCCCTCGCCGGGGCGATTCTCCTCGCCGTGCCCCTGGGACTCCTGCTGGAGCGGGCCCGACGTAGCGCCGAGCCGGTGATCCGGGCGGTGGGGGTTCTCCAGACCCTGCCCAGCATCGCCCTGCTGGCCTTCATGATCCCGCTCCTGGGCATCGGCGTGGTGCCGGCCCTGGTCGCCCTCTTCCTCTACTCCCTCTTCCCGATCCTCCGGAACACCTTCACCGGGGTGCGGGACGCCGACCCGGCTGCCGTCGACGCGGCCCGGGCCCTGGGGATGACGCACCTCCAGGTCCTGGGTCGGGTCCGGCTCCCCCTGGCGGCCCCGGTGATCATGGCCGGCATCCGGACGGCGGCGGTGATCAACGTGGGAACGGCCACCCTGGCCGCCTTCATCGGAGCCGGCGGCCTGGGCGATCCCATCGTCTCGGGGCTGGCGCTCTCGGACACCCGCATGATCCTCTCGGGCGCGATTCCCGCCGCCGTGCTGGCCCTGGTTGTCGACCAGCTCCTGGCGCTGGCCGAGACCCTCCTCTCTCCGAAGGGGCTCGACGCGTGACGCGGCTCTTCCGTCGCTACTTCCTGCCCGGCTTCGTCTTCCAGTCCGTCGTCATCGCCGGCGGGTACGGGACCGGCCGGGAGCTGGTCGAGTTCTTCCTGACCCTGGGGCCCGGCCGGGGGCTCCTGGCCATGGCCGTCTCCACGGCGATCTGGAGCGCCGTGGCGATCGCCAGCTTTGAGTTCGCCCGCACCTTCCGGGTCTACGACTACCGGAGCTTCTTCAAGGAGCTCCTGGGCCGGGGCTGGATCGCGTACGAGGTCTCCTACATCCTGATCCTCCTGGTGGTGCTGGCCGTGGTGGCGGCGGCGGCCGGGGCGATCGGCCGGGACGTCTTCGGCCTGCCGTACTGGACCGGGGTCGGCGTGGTGATGGTGGCCGTGGGGGCCCTCGCCTTCGGCGGCACCGAGGCGGTGGAGCGCTTCCTGGCCGGCTGGTCCTTCCTCCTCTACGGCGTCTACGCCCTCTTCTTCGCCTGGTGCTTCCTCCGCTTCGGCCTGAGCCCGGGAACGGCGGAGGGGAGCGCCGCGGCCGGCGGAAGCTGGATGGTCGAGGGGCTCCGTTACGCGGGCTACAACATCGCCATCATCCCCCCGCTCCTCTTCTCCGTCCGGGACCACGAGCGCCGCCGGGAGAGCCTGATCGCCGGCGCCCTGGTGGGGCCGATCGCGATCCTCCCGGGACTCCTCTTCTACCTGGCGATGATGGGACAGTATCCGGGGATCCTGACCGAGGAAGTGCCGGCCAACACCATGCTCGAGCTCCTGGGCTCCAGGAGCTTCCAGGTCCTCTTCCAGGTCGTCCTCTTCGGAACCCTGGTGGAGACCGGCGCGGGGCTGATCCACGCGGTGAACGAGCGGATCGCCGGGGCCTTCGCCGAGGCCGGCCGGGAGCTCCCCCGGCGGGCCCGGCCCGTGGTCGCCCTGGCCTTCCTGGGCGCCGGCACCGGCCTGGCCAGCTTCGGGCTCATCGACCTGATCGCCCGGGGCTACGGCACCCTGACCTGGACCTTCATCGTGATCTACGTGGCGCCGGTGCTGACCCTGGGGGT
>CAZMPV010000495.1:0-1907 GCA_964567985.1 uncultured Gemmatimonadaceae bacterium | reverse complement strand
CTCCCTGGCGCGAGCTCGAGGAGATGAGCGACCGGCTCACCCGGATCTTCGACGAGGGACTGAGCCAGTCCGGCGGCCGCAACGGCGGCAACTGGCTCCCCTCGGTCGACGTCCAGGAGGGCGCCGACGAGCTCGTGCTCACCGCCGAGCTTCCGGGCATGAGCGACGACGACATCGAGATCGAGCTCGAGAACAACATCCTCACCATCTCCGGCGAGAAGCGTGAGGAGCGCGACGAGCAGTCCGAGGACCGTCGCTACCACGTGTGGGAGCGTCGCTTCGGGAGCTTCCAGCGGTCCTTCACCCTGCCCCGGACCGTGAACGCGGACTCCATCGAGGCCCGCTTCAAGGACGGGGTGCTTCACGTCCACATGCCGAAGGTGGAAGAGGCGAAGGGTCGGAAGATCTCGATCCGGACCGAGAACTGACCTCGGTCGAGCCTCGGTCGGCGCGGCGCTGAGCCGCCGCGCCGGCTGGCGAGAGACGAGCTCGGGGGCTTCGGGCCTCCGGGCTCGTTCTATTTCAGCGTCCCCCGGACCCGGCGTCGGCGTCCCCGCCTTCCAGGACCCGGCGCAGGTCGTCCAGGAGGGCGGGGGAGCTCGCCCCCACGACCGATCCCTCCGCCAGGTCGATCTCCGTGCCGTCGAGGCGCTCGACCACGCCGCCGGCTTCCCGGACGATGACGATCCCCGCCGCCACGTCCCACGGCTTCAGGTAGAGCTCCCAGAAAGCGTCGAAGGTCCCCTGGGCCAGGTGGCAGAGGTCCAGGGCCGCGGAGCCGCCCCGGCGGATGCCGGCGGTGGCCCTCAGCACCCGGCCGAACTGCTCCTGATAGGCGGGCAGCATCTCCAGGACCTTGAAGGGGAAGCCCGTGCCCACCAGGGCCGCCGACAGGCGGGCGAGCTCCGAGACTCGGATCCGTCGGCCGCTCCGGTACGCCCCGTTGCCCAGCCGGGCCCACCAGCGCTCGCCCGTCGGCCCGCACACCACCGCGCCCGCCGCGGGCTCCCCGTCGACGAACACCCCCACGGATGCGGAGTACATGGGATGGCCGTTGAGGAAGTTGGTCGTGCCGTCCAGGGGGTCCACGACCCAGAGGGGTCCCGACAGCTCCGCGGCGGCCGCCGGGTCGGTGACGATCCGCTCCGGGGCCACCCCGTCCACGACCCGGGCGTCCTCCTCCTCGGCCAGGATCGGGTGGTCGGGGAAGCGGTCGTGGATGGCCCGCAGGGCCGCCACCTGGGCGTCCAGGTCGACCCGGGAGACGAAGTCGCTGTACCCCTTCTCCGCGGCGGCGCCCACGTCCACCCTGCCGGCGTGACGGTGGTGGACGGCGGTGGCGGCTTCGGCGGCCCGGAGGGCGGTCTTCGTCAGGTCGTCCATGGCGCGTCGTCTCGGTGCGTCTGCGGGTGGCGGACGAAGCGGAGCGCGGCCCTTCCCGGCCGGCGGGCGGGGTCGCCCGGGCCGGAGGGCGCGGGTAACTTACCCGCCGCCGGACCCCGGCGCAGGGACGGCGCCCCGGGGGCGGCGACGAGCGAGAAGTGTGACACGAGAGCGAGCAGCGATGAGCGAAACCGACTTCACCCCCCGGGTCTTCAGCGGCATGCAGCCCAGCGGCGAGGCTCACCTGGGGAACTACCTGGGAGCCCTCCGGCAGTGGGCCGAGATGCAGGACGACTACGAATGTCTCTTCTGCATCGTCGACGAGCACGCCATCATGGGCGAGGGCGATCCGGGCGACCTCCCGGAGCGGATCTTCGAGATGGCGGTGAGCTTCCTGGCCTCGGGTCTCGATCCGGAGCGCTCCACGATCTTCGTCCAGTCCGACGTGCCCGAGCACACCGAGCTCGCGTGGCTCTTCAACGCCGTCACGCCCGTGGGCGACCTGGAGCGGATGACCCAGTACA
>CAZMPV010000494.1:0-1907 GCA_964567985.1 uncultured Gemmatimonadaceae bacterium | reverse complement strand
GCGCCCGGCCTGGCGATCCTCCGGGCCGACGTCCAGCCCTCGAGCCAGGGTCAGACCCGGGGGCTGGGCGTGGTCAAGAAGGGTGACCGCTCCTCGTCCCTCTTCAACCCCGTGCGACTCGAGGGCGTCGTGGTCGGCGAGGCCCGGGACGTGGAGGTCGAGGGCAAGGCGGCCAACGTCGAGCCGCTCCCCGAAGACGAAGCGGAGCGACTGGGGATCGCGGGCAAGAACGCCATGCGCTTCTGGTCCGAGTTCAACCTGCCCATGAGCAAGGACACGGTGACCGTGAAGGCCACCGACTCCAGTGGCAGCGTGAGCCAGGCCGTGGCGGCGCCCCGGATCGACGAGCGCTGGGCCGTGGTGGTGGGGATCAGCCAGTACCAGTCGGACGAGATCCCGGACCTCAGCTACGCGAAGAGCGACGCCCAGGCCGTCCACGACTTCCTCACCAGCTCGGCGGCGGGTCCGTTCGAGGAGGACCACATCCTCTACCTGACCGACGAGCAGGCGACGGGCGAGGCCATGCGGGAGGCGATGTTCGTCTTCCTGCAGCAGGCCGACTGGGACGACCTGGTGGTGATCTACTACGCCGGGCACGGAGCCCCGGACCCGAACCGGCCGGACAACCTCTACCTGCTGCCCCACGACGCCGAGCTCGGCTCGCTGGCGGCGACCGGCTTCCCCATGTGGGACGTGAAGACCGCGCTCCGGCGTCAGATCCAGGCCGAGCGGGTCGTCGTGATCGCCGACGCCTGCCACTCGGCGGGGACGTCCGAGACCGCCATCCCCGGCGTCTCGGACAATCCCATCGCCGGAGGATTCAACGAGCTCTTCACCCCCTCCCGCCGGCTCAGCCTGACCGCCGCGGACACCAACGAGTTCTCCCTCGAGGACAGCAGGTGGAACGGGGGGGTCTTCACCCACTTCCTGGTCCAGGCGCTCGAGGGCAGCGGCGACGCCAACGGCGACGGCATCGTCACCTTCAGCGAGGTCTACCAGTACGTGAACGACCAGGTGGTGACCGCCACCGAGGGTCGTCAGCACCCCCAGCGGACCGGCTTCGGAGACGTGCCCCTGGCGGTGGTGGAGCAGCAGGCCACCGGCCAGCAGCAGCGCTGAGGAGGACCCTCGCTCCGGAAGGCGGGGCGGGGGCGCGGAGGGTCAGGCGTCGGGCGCGCCGCGGCCGGCGTCGGCCCGGATCCGGAGCTCGTGGATGATCCGCTTCTCCAGCTCCTGCTTCGTGTCGCAGCGGATCGGGTGCCCCCGGGTGTTCCTCGCCCGGGCCCACGCGACCACCACCGTCTCCACCCAGCTCCCGCCGGACTCGCCCGGCTCCACCCGGGACTGGATCGCGAGGGTCACGTCGTAGACGTCGGCGTAGGGCTCCGCCGTGACCCCGTAGCCGCAGTCGAGGAAGGCCGAAAGCCGGTTCCCGTCCAGCCGCTTCGTCTGAAAGCCCCGGTTTCCGATCGACGCCTCGCCGATGTTCTCGAGGTTCACCGGTATGCCCATCTCCTGGTAGACGGCCTCGAGGCGGCCGAAGTTGCGGGCGGGATCACCGGGGACCGGAGCACCCACCCAGAAGGCCTCCTCCGTGAAGTCCATCTCGAAGGTTCCGGCGACGTTGCCGATCCAGTTGGTCCGTTGCTCGCTCACCGGGCGGATCTCGGCGTCCTGGACGACCGTCTCCTGCATTCCGGGGGCGCAGGCGATGAGGGGGGCGAGGAGCAGAAGGCCTGCGACGAACGCGGGGGCGCACAGGTTCGTTCGCACTCCGGTCGGCACGGGGCCCTCCTCTCCGATCTCGTCGATTACAGCTTTCTCCAGTCCACGTCCAGGACCCGCTCGTAGACGCCGGACTCGATGAAGAGCTCCACCAGGTCCGGGTCGAGGGCGCCCTCGTCGGC
>CAZMPV010000493.1:0-1908 GCA_964567985.1 uncultured Gemmatimonadaceae bacterium | reverse complement strand
CCCTCGCAGGAGACTCGCGCGATGCATCGAGAGGTGCTGGACCGCGTCTGAGCGCCGAGCCGAGGAGCGTGTCCCGGGGCTACCACCGGATCCTCGAGGTGGCCCGGACGCGATCCTTGAATCTCGCCCCGCCCGGTTGAAACCATGTGTGACGACAGGGATCTGTGGTGGGAGAGGCGATGGCCGGGGAGCGTCGGTGGGGCGGGACGGAGGTGCGTGAGCGGACGACCGGGGAGGCGCGCGGATGAAGCTTCTCCCTGGCGACGTGGACGCTGTGGCCGTCCTGTGGCGCGAGCTCGCTGAGTTTCCCGCGTCCCGTCCCGGCGACGCGCTCGAGCACTGCATGGAGCGCCTGACCCGCATCGTCGGCGCGTGCAACGTGTCCTGGATGGCCGCGGCCCGGGAGGCCGACCCGAGTCCCGACGATCCCATGCGGGGGTGGACGGCCGCGGACCTCGTGGTCCTCCACGACGGCGACGCCTTCCTCAGCCGCCACCAGGCTACGCTCCGGCGGTTCCGGACCGAGATCGTGGATCCGCAGAGCGCAGCCATGGTGGCCCGGGCGGGCACGACCCGCGCGGTGCTCCGCGCCGCCCTGGTGGACGACGCTACGTGGGAGCGGTCCTGGCTCTATCGTGAGGTCCTCCGGCCCCTCGGAGTCGGGGACCGTCTCGTGGGGTCTTTTCCTGTCAGCCCCACCTCCGAATCGTACTTCGCCCTCGACCGGGCCCCCCGGGATCCGCCCTTCGATGACCGGGCGCGGGACGTCCTCCGCCTCTTTCTGTCCGGCTGCCCCCGGTTCCACGTCGAGCAGCTCCGGGTGCGGGGGGTCCTGGACGGAACGATCCACCTCTCACCACGAGAGCGGAGCGTGTTGAAGCTGCTCCTGACCGGGCTCAGCGAGCGGGGAATCGCCGCCCGCCTCGGGCTAAGCTATCACACCGCCCACCAGTACGTCGTCTCCGTCTACCGCAAGTTCGGCGTTCACAGCCGCCCCGAGCTGACCGCCCGGTGGCTCCGGAGTCCCCCTCGGTCCGACCCCCCTACGGATTAGGGGAATTGTCACCCGTTCGGTGCCGGGCTCACCCTAGGCTCGGAGGACGATCCGTCCTTCCCGATCGAGAGCAGCGTTTCCCCGCCGACCGGAGAGAAGCATGAGACACCTCGTCGCTCTGAGTGTGTTGAGCGTGGCCGGGCTCGCAGTGGCTTCTCCGACGGACGCCCAACCGGCTTCGGATCCGGACCTCGAGGAAGTCCGAGCCGCCACCGAGCGCTTCCGGGACGTGAACGTGGCCCTGGAGGAAGGCTATATCCGGGACCCATTCGACGTCTGCGATACGGCGGAAATGCTGGGCCGCCCGGCGGAGCTCGGCGTCATGGGCGTCCATTACTTCCGCCCCGACCTTCTCGGGATCACCGAGCCCCCCGATCCCCGGGTGGGCGGCACCGGGACCCACACCGACTTCCTCGAGCCGGCGATCCTCATCTACGAGCCCCGGCCGGACGGATCCCTGGAGCTGATGGCGGTCGAGAACCTGGTCTTCATCGACGCCTGGGAGGCGGCCGGACACGACGGGCCGCCGACGTTTCACGGCGTTCCCTACGAGCGCATGGAAGACGATCCCGCAACGGAGGCGCGGGAAGCCCACATGTTCGAGCCCCACTACGACCTCCACGTCTGGCTCTACCGCGACAACCCGAACGGCACGTTCGCCCCCTTCAATCCGAACGCGACGTGCGAGCACCACACGGGTGCCACGGAGCATCCGCACTGACCGAAGCGAGGTAAAGGGGCGCGTCGCACACCCCGCGGACGGAGCCCGGGCCCGGCGGTCGAAGCCGGAAACACCGCCGCAAGATCCGGGTTGAAACCGGTCCCGGGCCGGGTATCTTCCTGCCCGATGTCCA
>CAZMPV010000492.1:0-1926 GCA_964567985.1 uncultured Gemmatimonadaceae bacterium | reverse complement strand
CCCTGGGGGGCGGAAGTACCTTGGGGGTTAGTTAAGCGTTATGGTGCGCAGGTTGCCCACGGCCTCCCCGTGGGGGTCACTCGAGGGGTCCGGTGACCTCCTGGGCAGCGGTGACCACGGCCCCCTCGTGGAGGAGGGCGTGCACCGCGTCGATGTCCCCGTGGAGGCTCCGGTCCTCCCCAAGGGGTGGGCTCACCTCCCGCACCCGGTCGTGGGCCGCCCGGGTGGCGGGGGCGGCGTCGGGTCCGCTGAGGTCCAGGGCCTGGCAGGCGGCGAGGAGCTCCACGGCCACCACCTTCTCGGCGTTCGTCACCACCGCCCGGAGGTTCCGGCAGGCCAGGGCGCCGTTGCTGTTGTGGTCCTCCTGGTCGGCGCTCACGGGGATGCTGTCGGCGGCGGCGGGGTGCACGAGGCCCCGGTTCTCCATGACGAGGCTCGCGGCGAGGTACTGGGGGATCATGAACCCGCTGTTCACGCCCTCGCGGCGGGTGAGGAAGGGGGGGAGGCCCTGGTTGTGGTCGCTGTCCACGAGGCGGTTGATGCGGCGCTCGCTCATGTCCGCCACCTCGTGGAGGGCAGTGGCGAGGTACCCGGCCACGTTGGCGAGGGGTTGGCCGTGGAAGTTCCCGCCGCTCACGGCATCCCCCTCGGGGAAGATGAGGGGGTTGTCGGTGGCGCTGTTGAGCTCCCGTTCCACGATGTCCTGGGCGTGGTCGAGGGCGGTGCGGGCCGCGCCGAGGACCTGGGGCATGCATCGGAGGGTGTACGCGTCCTGGACGCGATCGCAGTCGGCGTGGCTCGCGACGAGGGGGCTGCCTTCCGTGAGGGCGCGGAGGTTCCTGGCGCTCGCCTCCTGACCGGGGTGCGGGCGGGCCTCGTGGAGCCGGGGGTCCAGGGGTGCGATGCTCCCCAGGAGCGCCTCGAGGCTCATGGCGCCGGTGACCTCCGCGTTCCGCACGAGGTTCCATCCATCGTGCACGGCGAGCGCAAGCAGGCTCGTCATGAGCTGGGTGCCGTTGATGAGGGCGAGGCCCTCCTTGGCCTCGAGCGTGAGAGGGGTGAGGTTCGCGTGCGTCAGCGCCTCGTGGCCGGGGACGCGGTCACCCGCGACGTGGGCCTCGCCCTCCCCGATGAGGACGAGGGCGATGTGCGCGAGGGGGATGAGGTCGCCGCTGGACCCGAGGCTCCCCTGTGAGGGGACCACGGGATGCACCTCCGCGTTGAGGAGCTCGATGACGTGGTCGACGACCACGGGACGCACACCGCTCGTGCCATGGGCGAGGCCGTTGGCCTGGAGGAGGAGCATCGCACGTACCACCTCCTCGTCCAGGGGGTCGCCGCTCCCGCAGGCGTGGGATCGGATGAGGTGCTCCTGGAGGGGTTCCTGGTCCTCCGGGGGGATGCGGACCCGGGCGAGGGCTCCGAAGCCCGTGTTGACGCCGTACACGGGATCGTCGCTCCGGAGGAGCGCCTCGACGCGTTGGCGGGCGTCGGTCACGCGTTGGCGGGCGTCCTCGTCGAACGAGGTGAGGGTGCGATCCCGGGCCACGGTCACGACGTCGTCGACGGTGAGGTTCCGTCCGTCCACCACGACCTCCTGGGGGGGTTCCGGCATGGGGTCACCATGGCGGGGAGGTGCGTGGTCCTACTTGGGGGTTGGCCCCGTCACGGGAACCCTTATGGGGTGCGGGTGTGCTGGCGTGGTCCATGGAGAAGGATGGCGGAGCGTTCATGGCTCGCGCCTTGGGTGCCCACGTACCGGACGTCCTTGGGAACGAGGAGTTCCTCATCGAGGCGTTGCGGGACGTTCTCAAGGACGAGGTGAAGCGGAGCATGCGGGAGGAGCTCGAGGCGAACCCCGAGCTCAAGGAGGAGCTCGTGGAGTCCGTGCGGGAGTACTTCGTCGCCCGGGTGCGCCAGAACTAC
>CAZMPV010000491.1:0-1934 GCA_964567985.1 uncultured Gemmatimonadaceae bacterium | reverse complement strand
GTGAAGCGGGCCCGCTACCTGGCCCTCGTCCCGTACGTCCGCGACCACGAGGCGTAGGTAGAAGGTCGAGCGGACGCACGTCGAATGGATCCCTCGACGGCCGACGGGGAGCGAGGATGGCCACGGGCAGCGGCACTCTTTCTGGCCGCCGTGGTCCTCTCCGTAGCGGAGCCGGGGGTTCTGATCGCCGTCCCCTTCCTGCTCCTGGTCCTCTTCGGGAGCACCTTCCGTCCCGGCCTCGCCGTGGCCGCCGCCCTGGCCATGGTGCTGGTCATGGCCGGAGGCGGAAGCTCCGGCATATGGTACCTGGAGCGGGGTTGGGCCGTCGTGGTCGGAGGCTGGTTCCTCGCCCTGACGCTCCGATGGCCCCGGAGCGCGTTCTTCGACCGGGCGCTGGGAGCGGTCGTGGGGGCCTTCGGGGCCGTGGGCCTCTTCTTCTGGGTCCGGCCCCGGAGCTGGGAGGTCGTGGACTTCCTGGTGACGGATCGGATCCGGGAGGGCGTGAGCACCGCCCTCGGCGTCCTCCAGAGCGTGGGGGGAGAGGGCACGGTGCCCCCGGAGCTCAGCGACGCCGTCTACCGCACGGCGGAGACCCAGGGGACGGTCTTTCCGGCCCTGGTGGGGCTGTCATCGATGGCGGCGCTGGGGGTGGCGTGGTGGATCTACGTCCGCCTGGCCCGGGAGAGCGATCAGGGGGTGGGAGCCCTGGCCGAGTTCCGCTTCAACGACCAGCTCGTCTGGGTCTTCATCCTCGGCCTCGCCCTGGTCTTGCTGAACTCCGGCGAGTCCCTGGACCGGGCCGGGACGAACGCGGTGGTCTTCATGGGCGCGCTCTTCGCGCTCCGGGGGGCCGCGGTGCTCTTCTTCTTGAGCGGAGGGCTCTCGATGCTGGGGGCGGTCCTGCTCGGGCTGGCGTTCCTGTTCGTGGCGCCCGTCCTCCTGGCCGGCGCGCTCGTCGTGGGACTCGGTGACACCTGGTTCGACCTGCGAGAGCGGGCCCGGACCGCCATAAGCTGACTGAAGACGGTATTTCTGTTCGGAGACACGAGGCGTACGGACGCCTTTCCAAGGAGAACGAGATGAAGATCATCCTGAGACAGGACGTGGAGAAGCTCGGCGAAGCCGGGGACGTGGTGGACGTGAAGCCCGGCTACGCCCGGAACTACCTGCTGCCCCAGGGGCTGGCGGAGACGGCGAGCGAGGCGAACATCGCCCGCCTGGAGGAAGAGCGCCGACAGGCCGAGGAAGCCGCTCGCCGGGACTACCTGGAGGCCCGGCGCCGGGCGTCCCAGCTCGAGGGCACGATCCTGATCTTCCACGCTCGGGCGGGCGAAGAAGGCAAGCTCTTCGGTTCCGTCTCCGCCGCAGACATCGCGGAGCGGGCGATGGATCGGGAGGGGCTCGACTTCGAGCTGGACAAGAAGACCGTCGACCTCGACGAGCCCATCAAGGAGCTCGGAGCGTACAAGGTCCCGCTGGTCTTCCACCAGGACGTAGAGATCGAGATCCAGGTCCGGGTCGAGCGGGAGGAGGACTGACCTGCCCCGGGGCTCCTCCCCGGACGGGGGATCGATGAAGGAAGCCGAGACCAGCCGGGAGTTCGAGCTGCCCTCCGAGGTCCAGCGGGCCGGGGAGCTCGTGCTCGAGCGGAAGGCGTCGGACGTGATCGCCCTGGATCTCCGGGGGATCTCCTCGGCCACGGACTTCTTCCTCATCGGAACCGGCACCTCCGACATCCAGGTCCGGGCCATCGCCGAGCACGTCCTCGAGGAGATGGAGGACGAGGGTCGGAGGGCCGACCACGTGGAAGGCCTCGAGCGGGCTCGCTGGGTCCTGCTGGACTTCATCGACTTCGTGGTTCACATCTTCCACCCCTCGGCCCGGGACTTCTACCAGCTCGAATCGCTCTGGGGAGACGCGCCCCGGAAGGAGCT
>CAZMPV010000490.1:0-1943 GCA_964567985.1 uncultured Gemmatimonadaceae bacterium | reverse complement strand
AGCACCTGGCCCACAACCACGAGATGCGCTGGCCCTTCGTCTTCGTCTCGGGCTATCTGGACGGCCTCCAGGTCTTCGAGATGATGGACCCCGAGAACCCCCGGACCGTGGCGTACTACGACACGAACCTCGAGTCGATGAAGTCGAACGAGCAGTCGGCGCTCCGGGGTGCCTTCGGCGTGGACGTGCGCAACGCCGACGGGCTGATCGCCGTGAGCGACATGACCACCGGCTTCTGGACCTTCCGCATGGAGGGCTTCGGTGGCTGGAACGGCGAGGGCTGGGGGATGCCCGACATCTCCAGCGTGCAGAAGTGGGACGACGCGCTGCCCGGCGTGCCGGTGAGCGAGGACGACGGCCGGCCGTAGCCACGGATCCCGGAGCGCTCTCGACGGTAGAAATGGTCGGGCTCACCGGGACCCTGGACGGACGGGACGCATGACACGACGACCACTGCGGGGACTGATCGGGCTCGGGGCGCTCCTGGCCCTGATCGCGACGGCCCCGCCGGCTCTCGGGGCCGCGCCGGAGGCCGGGACGGACCCCGGCTTCTGCGCCGCCGACCCGAGCCCGCCCGAGTACTACGCCTTCCCCCTGGTGCCCACCAAGCGGGTGCCGGGAACGGCCAACGCCGACGGGACGGCCCAGGTCCACTTCGGATCGACCCCCTTCGGCGTCTCCCTGGCCGCCGACGGCAGCTATCTCTACGAGCTGCGCCTCCGCATCGACGACCTGCCGGAGCGGAGGAGCGGCCGGTACGTGGCCTGGGTGACCACGCCGAGCCTGGATTCGATCGAGCGGCTCGGCACCGTGGGCGCCGACGGCGCCGTGGACGGCTCGGTCCGCTGGAACAAGTTCCTGGTGGTCGTCACCCTGGAGCCCGAGCCCGCCGCGGCCGAAGAGGACAGTGGCGGCAACGGGGCGGGCGCGGCGCCGGACTCCTGGACCGGCCCGGTGGTCATGCGGGGCATGTCCCAGAGCGGGAAGATGCACACCATGGCCGGACACGGCCCCTTCCAGCAGGAGAACTGTGCCGCGTACGGCTACGACGACTGAGCGAGTGAGCCGCGCGACCCTTCCCCTCCTGACCGCCGCGCTCTCCGTCCTCCTCCTCTCCGGGCCCGCCGTCGCCCAGGAGACGGAGATGGAGCACGGCGAGCACGGGATGGAGATGGAGGGGGGCTGGCTCATGCCTCCCATGCCCCCGGAGATGCCCATGCTCCCGGGGCTGGAGAACGCGGTGCCCCCGGTCCGGCCCTTCCTCCCGGACCCGGGCTCGGACCTGTCCGAGATCCCCGTGGCCGAGCCGAGCCGGACGGTTCGGATGTCCGACGGCGACACCCTGGACCTCTCGGTCTCCTTCGTCCGCCGGACGATCGACGGGCGGGAGTACCTCATGTACGGCTACAACGGCCAGTACCCTGGGCCGGTGATCCAGGCTCCCCGGGGCTCGACCCCGGTCATCGAGGTCACCAACGAGATCGAGCTGCCCACCACCGTCCACTGGCACGGGGTCCGCCTCGACAACCGCTTCGACGGGGTGCCCGGGCTGACCCAGGAGGCGATCGAGCCCGGCGAGAGCTTCACGTACGAGGTCCACGTGCCGGACGCCGGGATGTTCTGGTACCACCCCCACGTCCGGGAGGACGTCCAGCAGGACCTGGGCCTCTACGGCAACCTCCTGGTGGTGCCCACCGAGGGCGACCGCTACGCCCCGGTGAACCGGGAGGAGATCCTGGCGCTGGACGACATCCTCACCACCTCCGACGGACGGCTGATCCCCTACGGCGAGGACCACCCGACCCACGCTCTCATGGGGCGGTTCGGCAACGTCATGCTGACCAACGGCCGGACCGACTACTCCGTGGACGTGAAGCGGGGCTCGGTGGTGCGCTTCTACCTGACCAACGTCGCCAACTCCCGGACCTTCAACGTCCGCTTCG
>CAZMPV010000489.1:0-1945 GCA_964567985.1 uncultured Gemmatimonadaceae bacterium | reverse complement strand
CCCAGGGAATCCCGTGGAGCGGGCTCCGGTAGACGCCCCGGGCCAGCTCGTCGTCGGCGCGGCGGGCCTGCTCCAGGGCCAGCTCCTCGGTCGGGGTGATGACGGCCTCCAGGGTGGGCCCGTGGCGCTTCAGCCGATCGAGGTACATCCGGGTGAGCTCCACCGAGGTCACCTGGCGGCTCCGGACCAGCTCCGAGAGCCGGGTGACGGGCCAGAAGGCCGCCTCCTCCAGGTCGGCCGGGCGCTGGAGGCCCGGCGTCCGGCTCATCCGGAAGGGCCGGCCGTCGCCGGTGGGGGGCTCGGCGGCACCGCCCGGCCGGAAGTGGAGGGCCGGGGGCACCGAGTTCGGAATCTCCTGCTCCCGGATCGCCTCGTAGGAGCGGAGGTTCCGCTCCAGCCCCTCGATCATCATCTCCCGCTCCTCGGGGGTGAAAGAGAGGCCGGCGACCTTCTCGGCCTCGGCGAGGATCTCGGGGGTGATCGTACTCTCCTGGTCCGCCTCCTGGCCCCCTCCGGCCGGGGCCTCCTGGAGCCGGCTCCAGAGGACGCCCGGCAGCAGCGTGCCGCCGAGGCCGGCGGCGGAGAAGTACTCGACGAAGGCCCGACGGTCGAGGCCGCCGGCTCCGGTGGTGGACGGGGTACGTCTGGCCATGGGCGAGCCCGGATGCTTGGACGGGATTCGGACAGTCCGAAAGTAGACGCTCCGGGCGGCGAATGCACGAGACGGCGCCGCCGCTTGCGACTCCGGCAGCCGCGCCCTATCTACAGGGGCGACGGTTCTTCGGACCGTCGCGTCCGGGCATCTCGCTCACCACTTCTCCGGGAGGAATTCGATGAAGGTCGCCGTGCTCGCCGAGACCCAGGCGGACGAACGGCGGGTGGCGCTGGTCCCGGACGCCCTCCGCCCCCTCGTGGACCAGGGGCTGGACGTGGTCGTCGAGGCCGGAGCCGGCGCGAGGGCGCACTTCCCGGACGACGCCTTCCGGAGCGCCGGGGCGAAGGTGGCGCCGGACGCCGCCGGGGCCCTGGACGGCGCCGGCGCGGTACTCCGCATCAATCCCCCGGGGACCGGCGAGGCGGGCCGCCCGGACGAGATCACCCCCCTCCCCCGGGAAGCGCTCCACATCTCCTTCCTCTGGCCCGTCGAGGGGCCGGACCGGGCCCGACGCCTGGCCGAGGCCGGGGTCTCGGCCTTCGCCATGGACCGGGTGCCCCGGATCACCCGGGCCCAGAAGATGGACGCCCTCTCGTCGCAGGCGACCGTGGCGGGATACCGCTCGGTCCTGATCGGGGCCAACGCCCTGGGCAAGTTCCTCCCCATGCTCATGACCGCCGCCGGAACGATCCGGCCGGCGAAGGTCCTGGTGCTCGGCGCCGGGGTGGCCGGGCTCCAGGCGATCGCCACGGCCAGGCGCCTCGGGGCCGAGGTCGAAGCCTTCGACGTCCGTCCGGCGGTGAAGGAGCAGGTGGAGAGCCTGGGCGCCACCTTCATCGAGGCCGAGCTCGACGAGTCAGCCGAGGACGAGGGCGGCTACGCCACCGAGCTCTCGGAGGAGGAGCACGAGGAGGAGCTGGAGCTGATCGGTCGCCACATCCCGGAGGCCGACGTCGTGGTGACCACCGCCCGGATTCCGGGGCGGCCCGCGCCGCTCCTGGTCACCGAGGAGATGCTCGAGGCCATGCGCCCGGGCTCGGTGGTCGTGGACCTGGCCACCGAGTCCGGCGGCAACTGCGCGCTCTCGGAGCCCGACGCCGAGGTCACCCGCCACGGGGTCCGGATCCTCGGGCCGCTGAACCTCCCCAGCTCCCTTCCCGTCCACGCCTCCCAGATGTACGCCCGGAACGTCTCGGCGCTGCTGCTGGACCTGCTGGAGGACGGCGAGCCGAAGCTGGACTTCGACGACGAGGTCGTGGACGCCACCTGCGTGACCCACGGCGGCGAGAT
>CAZMPV010000488.1:0-1954 GCA_964567985.1 uncultured Gemmatimonadaceae bacterium | reverse complement strand
TACAACTACGCGGTGGGCGAGCGGGTCACCGTCCGGGGCTTCGGCTCCCGGGCCCAGTTCGGCGTCCGGGGCGTGCACGTGGTGGTCGACGGGATTCCGGCGACGCTGCCCGACGGACAGTCCACCCTGGACCACCTGGACATCGGCTCGCTGGGCCGGGTGGAGGTGCTCCGGGGGCCGGCGTCCGCGCTGTACGGCAACGCGGCCGGCGGTGTCCTCCGCTTCCAGACCGAGGCCCCACCGGCAGCACCGATCCGTGAGAAGGTCGACGTGGTGGCGGGCGAGAACGGGCTCCTCCGCCTCCAGAGCACGACGTCGGGAACCGCCGGCCGCACCGGATACGTCGTCAGCCTGGACCGGCTCTCCTACGACGGCTTCCGCCGTCACTCCGCGGCCACCGGCGGGGAGTACGGAGGCGCCGAGCGCCTCCACCTGAACAGCCGCCTCGAGCGTCCCCTCCTGGACGGGACCCTCGGGCTCACGGTGAACCTGATGGACCTGGACGCCGAGAATCCCGGGGCGCTCCCGGCCGACGCCCTGGCCCGGGACCGGGGAAGCATCGTGGACCTCTACCTGAACCACCGGACCGGGAAGGAAGTCCAGCAGGGGCAGGTGGGGCTGACGTGGAACGGACCCGTGGGCGGCCTGGCCTCCGAGGCGATGGTCTACGGCATCGTCCGGGACTTCCTCAACCCGATTCCCTTCCGGGTGATCGACGTGGACCGGACCGCCGGCGGCGCCCGCTTCGCCCTGGGCAGCTCCAGGGGGAGAGACTCCGGGGGCTTCCGGTGGCGCAGCGGCGTGGAGGTGGACCTCCAGGCCGACGACCGGAAGGAGTTCGGAAACGACGGAGGCGCCCGGGCCGAGCTCCAGCTCGACCAGGAGGAGACGGTCCGGAGCACCGGCCTCTTCTTCCAGGGCACGGTGCCCTTCGCCGGCCGGGCCGAGCTCGTCGGGGGCCTCCGCTACGACCGCTTCCTCTTCGAGGTGGACGACCGCTTTCCCCGGAGCCTCGATCCCACCGACGACTCCGGGGAGCGGACGATGGACTCCTGGAGCCCCACCGCCGGACTCCACGTCGAGGCGGCCGACGGCGTCGACCTCTTCGGCAACGTCTCGACCTTTTTCCAGACGCCGACCACCGTCGAGCTGGCGAACCGTCCTTCCGGCGCCGGCGGCTTCAACCCGGACCTCGAGCCCCAGACCGGCGTGACCTGGGAAGCCGGCGCCCGGGGAAGCCTCGAGCAGCGTGTCGCCTACGAGGTCACCGTCTTCGAGACCCGGATCGAGAACGAGCTCGTGCCCTTCGAGGTGGAGGGGGCGCCGGGCGTCACCTACTTCCGGAACTCGGGCTCGTCGAGCCGGAGCGGGGTGGAGGCGTTGCTGCGGGCCCGGATCCACGGGGGCCTGACCGGGCGGATCTCGTACACCTACACCGACGCCCGCTTCGAGGAGTACGAGGTGGACGGCGAGGACCTGGGCGGGAAGCAGGTGCCCGGCTTCGCGCCCACCGACGTTGAGGCCGGCCTCCGCTACGGGTCCGGCGCGTGGTACGCCGAGGCCACCGTGGGGCACACCGGCGAGGTGCCGGTGGACGACGCCAACGAGTCCTTCGCCGACGCCTACACCCTCCTCGACGTCCGCCTGGGCGCGAGCGACCTCGTCCTCCCCGGCGGCTTCACGGCCTCGCCCTTCCTGGGCGTGCGGAACCTCACCGACGAGCTATACTCGGCGGCGGTCACGGTGAACGCGTTCGGTGGCCGGTACTTCGAGCCCGGTCCCGGCCGGGCGTTCTACCTGGGCCTCTCCACGGGATGGTCCGCCCGCTGACCGGGCGAAAGCCCGCCTCTCCTTCCCCTCGGCATCTCTCCCTTCGGGGCGGACGGGCCGTCCCCTGTCCCCTTTTCTTCCGCTCCTCCCTCGCTTATCCTCCGCACCGGACAGGGGTGCCGGG
>CAZMPV010000487.1:0-1980 GCA_964567985.1 uncultured Gemmatimonadaceae bacterium | reverse complement strand
CAGGGGCAAGCCCCTGTTCGCGCTTAGGGACACCCTTGACTCCCTGAGGGCGCACGGGGCCGAAGGCCTACCGGGCGTACATGATCACCCCGACGCCGACCAGACAGATCAGCGCACCGGCGATGTCGAAACGATCCGGGCGGAATCCGTCCATCACCACCGCCCACAGCAGTGAACCTGCGTCGAAGATCCCGCAGTGCGCGGCGAGGATGCGCCCGAAGTTCGCATCGGGTTGCATGGTGGCGACCAGACCGTAGAGGCCGAGCGAGATGACGCCGAGCCCCACCCAGATCCATCCCTTGTGCTCGCGAATTCCCTGCCACACCAACCACGCGCCCCCGATTTCGAGCAGCGCGGCGAGTACGAACAGCAACAGCGAACGTGCGACGGTCATGCCGCACACAGTATCGCTACAGACGTACTCCGGTCTCCGCGGAAATGAAGTACACCTCGCCAGCCTTGGGCAGCAGATGAAGCGACTCCCCCGGTGCCACCGACATCTTCCGGTCGACGCGAATGACGATTCGACCGGATCGGCTCTGCCACTGCGAATCCGGGGCACCCTTTGCATAGACGAACGATTCGGCTCCCAACTCTTCGAGCAGATCGGCATCCACGGCCAGCGAGCCCTTTCGCCACGCTCCCACCAGATCCCACGATTCCGGGCGCACTCCCACGACGACCCGCTCCCGCTCGGACGCCCCGGTGGGCAGCGGAATCCGCAGATCACCGAGCACTGCGACGGTACCCTCGACCGGCGCTTCGATCAGGTTCATGCCGGGCGATCCGATGAAGGCGGCCACAAAGGTGTTGACGGGGTTGTCGTAGAGTTCGCGCGGCTTCGCCACCTGCTGCAAGCGACCGTCCAGCATCACCGCCACTCGGTCTCCCATCGTCATCGCCTCGACCTGATCGTGGGTGACGTAGACCGTCGTGGTGCCGAGTCGACGCTGTAAGGCGGCGATCTGCGACCGCGTGCTGACGCGTAGTTTGGCATCCAGATTGCTGAGCGGCTCATCCATGCAGAACACCTTGGGATGGCGAACGATGGCTCTACCCATGGCGACTCGCTGGCGTTGCCCACCGGACAGCTTGGCCGGTTTACGTCCGAGCAGCGGTTCGAGCTCGAGCATCCGCGCTGCCTCGAGTACCCGCTCCCGTCGCTCGGCCTTTCCTACTCCGGCATTCTGCAGGGCGAAGCCCATGTTCTGCGCGACGGTCATGTTCGGGTACAGCGCGTAACTCTGAAACACCATGGCGACGTCACGTGCTCGCGGAGCGAGGTGCGTGACGTCCGTGCCGCCGATCTCGATCCGACCGTCCGACGCGGACTCGAGACCGGCGAGCATTCGCAGGCTGGTGGACTTACCGCAACCGGAAGGTCCTACGAGTACCAGGAACTCACCGTCGGCGATGTCGAGGTCGAGACGGTCGACTGCCGGCCGATCGGTTCCTTCGTAGCGGTGCGTGACTCCCGCGAATTGCACGTTGGCCATGAGTGTTCTCTCCTACTACTTCGGCAGCTTGGGGGTGATCTGCCGGTCGATGATCTGCTGCAACTGCGTGGCAACGCCGGCGAATGTCGATGCGACGTCGGCCTTCTGGAGAGCGATCTGCTCGAGTCCGGTGCCGATGATCTGATCCCCAGCGGTACGGGAATTGGGGTTCGCGTCGAGGAACGCCTTCATGCTCAGCTCCGAGGTTGCCGACTTGCGGACCGGCATGTAGCCGACGTTCTGCGAGAAGTACGCCGTGTTCTCACCATTGGTGACGAAGTCGATGAACTTGAGCGCGTTCTTCTTACGCTGATCGGAGATCTTGGACGGGATGGCAAGCCCGGCACCGCCGGTGGGGCAACCGGGAGTTCCGTCCACTGCCGGGAGGAAAGCGGTGCCGAAGTCGAAGTTGGCAGTCTTCTTGATGCCGGACAGATCGCCCGTCGACGCGTGGTGCGCCGCGTGGTCGGTGCGCCAGGCCTCG
>CAZMPV010000486.1:0-2011 GCA_964567985.1 uncultured Gemmatimonadaceae bacterium | reverse complement strand
CGCCCTCCTCGTCGTCGCCCTGGTCTCGAGTCGGGCGAACGAGAATCCCGCCGAGCGGCGCTTCCGTCACCTCCTGGCCCTGGGCGTGGCGGCGTGGCTCGCGGTGCGGATCGTCTACCTCTTCGTCGGGCCCGAAGGCGAGTGGACGCTTCCGCTGGAGCTCGCCACCGACGTCCTCTACCTGGGACTCTACTTCTGCGTCATCCTGGCCGTCAGCTCGCGGCCGCATCAACGGCGCTTCCGGGACGCCGTGGAGCGGCTCTGGAGCATGGAGACGGCGGCCACGGTGCTGCTCGGCTTCGGGCTGGTCGCCTACTTCGTGGTCATACCGGCCACGGTGAGCCGGGAGGTGTACGAGACGTGGATCCCTTCGCTCTTCCTCTTCGTGGTGCTGGACCTGGCGGTCCTGGCCCGGGCGTCGGTCGAGTGGGCCGGCACCCGACACCCCGGATGGAGAGCGACCTTCGGCTGGATCGCGGCGACGGCGGCGCTCTGGGCCGTCGGCGACGGGGTCGAGGCGCTGATGCTCCTCGAGGCGATCCCCCCGGTCGAGCCGGCCACGCCCCTGGACCTGCTCTGGTGGGCGCCGCACCTGACCCTCCTCCTGGCGCTCCGGAGCCGGGGGTGGGATCCGGAGATCGCAGACGAGGAGGAGGATGGGGCTTTCCCCCGACCGGACACCGGGGCCGCGGGCGACGACGCACGGGTCCTGGCCGGGGTGCCCGAGAGCTCCGCGCCCGTCCTCTCCAGGGTATCGTATCCCGTGGCCTACGCATTCGTCCTCCCCGTGGCCCACTTCCTGGTCCAGTCCCTCGACCTCATGGACCCGGTGAGCCTGTCGTACCGGGAGCTCTGCGTCCTGGTTCTCCTCGGGCTCATGGGCTCGGTGGCCGTCGCCCACGAGCGGCTGCTGCAACGGGAGACGAAGCGCCTCGAGGAGGCTCAGCGCCGGACCCGGGAGATCGTGGAGACGTCCCGGCGGCTCGAGGCCGTGGGCCGGCTCGCGGCGGGGATCGCCCACGACTTCAACAACCTCCTCATGGTCATGCGGGGCAGGGCGGAGATGATCCGGGACGGAGAGGACCCCGCCGACGCCCGGGCCGACGCCCGGGAGATCATCGACGCGGCCAGGCGGGGATCCCGGCTGGTCGATCACCTCCTGGCGTTCGGCCGGCGGGGCCGGGACCGGACCGGATGGGTGGACCTGGGCGCCCTCCTGCCCGAGATGAAAGTGCTCCTCGAGCGGCTCCTCCCGAGCAACGTCGAACTCGACATAAAGGTCCCGACGGCTCCGCTCCCCGTTCCGATGGGCACGGGCCAGATGGAGCAGGTGATCCTCAATCTGGCGCTGAACGCCCGGGACGCGGTGGGACCCGGCGGGTGGATCCGGGTAGAGGCCTACGCCGAAGGCGACCCGTCGGACGGCGGACGACGCGCCGTGCTCCGGGTGTCGGACGGAGGCGAGGGAATGTCCCCGGAGGAGATCGAGCGGGTGTTCGAGCCCTTCTTCACGACCAAGGAGATCGGCGGGGGCACGGGCCTCGGCCTCTCCACGGTCCACGGCCTGGTGGAGGAGGTCGGGGGCGGCGTCGACGTGGAGAGCGAGGTCGGCCGGGGCACCGTCGTCACCGTCCTTCTCCCGCTGGCGGAGCGGCGGCCGTGGAGCCGCCCGGATCCGGACGCGGGGCCCGCCTGAGTCCGGCGGCATCGCACCCTCATTCCCGAAAGAGAACCCATGAACGACTCGACCCCCGGAAGCCGGCCGAGCCGGCGCCGACGCAGTCCCGCTCTGCTCCTCTCCCTCTCCCTCCTCGTGTCACTGGTCGGATCGGCGATGGGAGTCGCGGCCCAGGACGTCGCCGACCGCGGGACCACAGTCGTCTTCCTGGTCCGGCACGCCGAGAAGGAAGCCGCGGGCGAGGATCCCGCCCTCACCGCCGCCGGGGAACGCCGGGCCCGGGACCTGGCCCACGCGCTGAAGGACGCCGGCATCGACCGGATCCACAGCACC
>CAZMPV010000485.1:0-2012 GCA_964567985.1 uncultured Gemmatimonadaceae bacterium | reverse complement strand
CGTCGTCGGGGCCGACGAGCCGACCCCGGAGGAGCGGAATCTCCAGGGCCTCGAAGACACCCGGGAAGACGGTCCGGACCTCGGCGCAGCGGCCCTCCCCGGGCGGCGGCGGCGGGAGGTCGTCCCGGGTGACGCCGTCGCAGGAGAAGCCGCCCGAGAGCGGGAGGATGTTGATCGCTCCCGCCGCCCGCACGTCCGGCACGCTCTCGAGCCGGTCCAGGATCGTCCGATAGCGGGCCGTCGCCTCGTCCATCGACAGGTCGTAGAAGGCGGAGCCGTGGAGATCGGCGGTCACCACGCCCTCCCGGGCCATGCCGAGCTCGACGTCGTAGAGGGCCGAGAGGCTGCGGCCGAGGAGCCCGGCGCCGACCAGGAGGACGACGGTCACGGCCACCTGCCCGGCCACCAGCAGCCGCCGGAGCCGGGCTTCGTCCCGGCCGGCGGTGCCGCCCCGGGTGCGGGATCCCGGCACGCCCGAGCCGGCCCGTCGGAGCGCCCGGTGGGCGGGAACGGCGCCGAAGGCCAGTCCGGTGACGACCATCAGGAGCACGGCGAAGAGGAGCGCCCCGCCGTCCACCGACACCTCGGCGGCCCGGGGAAGCACCACCTCGAACCACCCCCCGAGCCCCCGGACGACGGCCACGGCCAGCGCGACGCCCGCCGCCGTTCCCGAGAGCGCCAGGAGGAGGCTCTCCGACGCGGCGCTCGCCAGGAGCCGGAGACCGCCCGCCCCCAGGGCGGTTCGGACCTCGAGCTCCCGCCGCCGCTCGGCGCCCCGGACCAGCATCAGGTTGGCCACGTTCGCGCACGCCACCAGGAGGACCAGGACGACCGACCCCAGGAGGATCCAGAGGACCCGGTCCGCGTCTCCCAGGAGCTGGTCCCGGAGGGGCACGAGGCCGATCCCCCGACCCTCGTTGGCCTCCGGGAACTCCCGGGCCAGGGCCTCGGCCACCGTCCCGGCCTCGGACCCGGCGGCCTCCAGGGAGATTCCGTCCCGGAGCCTGGCGAGGGCCGCCCACGACCGGGCGCTCCGGGGGAAGCCGGCCGCGTCGAACGCCGGCGTCCGCCAGATCTCGGGCGCCGCCCAGGACGCCCCCTCCAGCCCCGGGGTCTCGAAGCGCTCCGGCAGGACCCCCAGGACCCGGTACGCCGTGCCGTTCGCCACGAGCGTCCGGCCGACCACTCCGGGATCCCCTCCAAAGCGGCGCTCCCAGAGGCCGTGGCCGATCACGACGACCGGCTCCCGTCCCTCTCCGGCCTCCTCCGGACGGAAGAAGCGCCCCATCGCCGGCTCCACGCCCAGGAGCCGGAAGAAGTTCCAGTCCACCGTGGCCCCGGAGACGACCTCGGTGGGGCCCTCCTCCCCTCCGATCGCCGGCCGCCACTCGTCGAAGGCCGCCAGCCCCTCCAGGCTCGACATCCTCCTGCCGATGTCCCGGGCGTTGGAGTAGGAGATCGTGCCCGGCTGGAGATTCTCCCCCTCCCGGGTCTCCCAGACCCGGACCAGGCGGTCCGGCTCCTCGAAGGGGAGGGGCCGCAGCAGCACGGTTCGAACCACGGAGAAGAGCGCCGTGTTCGCGCCGATGCCCAGCGCGAGCGTCCCGACGGCGACCGCCGTGAATCCCGGGCGGCGGAGCAGGCTCCGGACGGCGACCCGGAGCTCGGTGGCCACCGTGGCGGGCGAAAGCTCCCGCACCCGGAGGTGGAGGGCGTCCGGGATCGAGCCGGCGGCCCGGAGCGCCAGGTCGGCCCGGGCCCCCGGCGTCAGCCGTCCCGTCCGCTGCAGCTCCCGGCGCCGGGCGCCGACCTCGGCGAGCCACTCCTCACGCCAGTCGTCCCGTAGACCCCGGGGCACCAGACCGGCCGCCCCGCGGACCAGGAGCTCCGCCAGCCCGTGCGACCGATCCCCTCCGCTACGGCGCGGCATCGCCTCAGCCCTCTCCGCCGGCGGCGTCGAGGAGGGCGTCGGGTAGAAGTCGGAGCGATTCGGCCAGGCGCCGGGTGGCCTC
>CAZMPV010000484.1:0-2017 GCA_964567985.1 uncultured Gemmatimonadaceae bacterium | reverse complement strand
GCCGTCGGCGCCCGGGCGAAGGGACGGATCTCCGACGACGACCTCCACGAGATCGAGTGCGCGGCGTGTCCCGGGGCCGGCGCGTGCGGGGGCCAGTTCACCGCCAACACCATGGCCACCGTCTTCGAGGGGATCGGGATCACGCCCCTGGGCGCCGGCTCGATCCCGGCCCGCGATTCCCGGAAGGAAGACGCGGCCCGTGAGTGTGGCCGGCGCGTCCTGGATCTCGTCCGGGAGGATCTCCGGCCCTCGACGATCGTGACGCGGGAGTCGATCGAGAACGGGATCGCCCTGGCCGTAGCCACCGGGGGCTCGACGAACTCGGTCCTCCACATCCTCGCCCTGGCCCACGAGGCCGGCGTGGAGCTCGCGATCGACGACTTCGACCGGATCAGCCGGCGCACGCCGCTCCTGGCCGACATGAAGCCCGGCGGCCGCTTCACCGCCCCGGACCTCCACGAGGCCGGCGGCGTGGCGCTGGTGGCCCGGCGGCTCCTGGAAGCGGGGCTGCTCCACGGGGAGTGTCCCACCGTGTCCGGCGTCGCTCTGGGCGACGCCGTCCGGGACGCCGAGGAGGCGGAAGGCCAGGAGGTCGTCCGGCCGGCCGACGACCCGCTCAAGCCCCAGGGGGGGCTCGTCATCCTCCAGGGGAGCCTGGCCCCCGAGGGGTGCGTGCTGAAGGTCGCCGGCACCGACCGGACCTTCCACCGGGGACCGGCCCGGGTCTTCGACCGGGAGGAGGAGGCCTTCCGGGCCGTCCAGGACGGGGAGATCGACGAGGGCGACGTGGTGGTGATCCGCTACGAGGGACCCCGGGGGGGGCCCGGAATGCGCGAGATGCTCGGCGTGACGGCGGCGATCGTCGGCGCCGGGCTGGGCGAGAGCGTCGCCCTCCTCACCGACGGCCGCTTCTCCGGGGCGACCCGGGGGCTCATGGTCGGCCACGTCGCGCCCGAGGCGTACGACGGCGGTCCGATCGCCGCCGTACGGGACGGCGACACGGTCGTCTTCGACATCGAGGAGAGACGCCTGGACCTGGAGGTGCCGGCCGACGAGGTCGAGGCCCGCCTGGAGGCGTGGAGCCCGCCCGAGCCCCGCTATCCCGGCGGCGTGCTCGGCAAGTACGCCCGCCTCGTGTCGTCGGCGTCGGAGGGGGCGGTGACGGGCTGAAGACCTCTCCTCACTCCGTGCGCAACGCCTCCATGGGGTCCGTCCGGGCCGCCCGGCGAGCCGGGAGCCAGCTCGCCACCAGAACGAGCCCGCCCAGGAGGAGGCTGACGCCCACCAGCACCCAGGGATCCCGGGGCGGGACCTGATAGAGGAGCGTCTCCAGGAGCCGCGCTCCCCACAGCGCCGCGGCCAGGCCGGCGGTCATGCCCAGAGCCGCCGGGCGGAGTCCCTGGGCCACGACCATCCGGACGATCTCGCCCCGGTCCGCGCCCAGGGCCACCCGCAGGCCGATCTCCCGGGTCCGCCGGGAGACCAGGTACGAGACCACGCCGTAGAGCCCCACGCCGGCCAGGACCACGGCCACGCCGGCGAAGAGCGCCACCAGGAAGAGATAGAACCGCGTGGGGGCGACCTGCCGGGAGACGGCGTCTTCCAGGGTTTCGGGGGCGATCAGGGGGAGATTCGGATCCAGGGCTCGGACTTCGGCCCGGATCCGGGGAAGGAGCCCTGCAGCCCCCGCCTTCGCCCGGACCGTGACCGTCATGAACTCGGGCCCGTACTGTCCGTGGGGAACGTAGATCTCGGGCCGGGGCTCCCGGGTGAGCGAGCTCGAGCGGACGTCTCCCACCACGCCAACGATCCGCCAGAGGTGCGAGCCGTACCCCCAGTCGACGGTGACCTCCACGCGCTGGCCGATCGCCTCCTCCTCCGGGAAGAGCCGCTCGGCGAATGCCCGGTTCACCACGGCCACCGGCTCGGCGTCGGCGTCGTCCGACTGCCGGAGCCCCCGGCCACGGAGGACCGGGATCCGCATCGCCTCCAGGTAGCCCGGACCGATGGGATGGAT
>CAZMPV010000483.1:0-2025 GCA_964567985.1 uncultured Gemmatimonadaceae bacterium | reverse complement strand
CGGCCCGCGGTACCGGACCGATGAGGAAGGAGGGCCGGGTCACGGACGTCGGGGCGCCGACGGCTACCCCCCCGAGCCCCGGACGGGGCGGCCGGCCAGCTCGCCGGTCTGCTCCCCGTCCCTGATCGTCACCGCTCCGTTGACCACCACGTGCTCGATCCCCTCCGGATACTGGTGGGGCTCGGTGAACGCGGCCCGGTCGATCACCGAATCCGGGTCGAAGACGACCAGGTCGGCGAAGGCGCCGGGCCGGACGACACCCCGGTCCGCCAGCCCCAGCTTCCGGGCCGGCATCTCCGTGAACTTGTGGATCGCCGTCTCCAGGGGCATGGCGCCCTGCTCCCGGACGTAGCGGCCCAGGACCCGGGGAAAGGTCCCGTAGCCCCGGGGATGGGGCGAGCCCTCGGAGAGGGGTCCGTACGGCGCGTAGGCCCCGCCGTCGGAGCAGACCATGCCCAGGGGATGCGTCAGGAGGCGGGTGGTGTTCTCCTCGGACATCCCGTAGCCGATCATCCCCACCGATCCGTCCTCCTCGATCATGAGACGGCGGGCGAGGGCGTACGGCTCGACCCCCCGCTCCCGGGCCGCCTCACCCAGCCGACGTCCACGGACCCAGGCGGTCTCCTCGCTCCCGGTGCCGGTGATCTGGACGGCGTCCCACGAGCCCAGGAGCGCGACCTTCTCCCGGGCCGCCCGCTCCAGCTCCGGGGCCGTCTCGGGGTCCTGCATCCGCTCCAGGAAGGCATCCGTTCCGCCGGCCTTCGCCCAGCCCGGCCAGAGGTTCGACAGCCCCGTGCTGTACGCCACGTAGGGGTAGCGGTCGTAGTGGACGTCCACGCCCGACGCCCGGGCGTCTTCCAGGAGCTCCAGCACGACGTCGGCCTTCCACCAGTTACGCTGGCCCGACGCCTTCAGGTGGGAGACCTGGACCGGGACGCCGGCCAGTCGACCGATGTGGAGGCACTCCTCCACCGCGGCGAAGAGCTCGTCGTCCTCGTTGCGCATGTGGGAGGCGTAGGGATAGCCGGTGCCCCGGAGCTCCTCGGCCAGGGCCACGAGCTCGCCGGTCGGCGCGAAGGAGCCCGGCGTGTACTCGAGGCCGGAGGAGAGCCCCACCGCTCCCTGCCGGAGCGCCGTCCGGACCTCTTCCCGCATCCGCTGGAGCTCCGCGTCCCCGGCAGCCCGGTCCTCGTCGCCGACGACGTAGCCCCGGAGCGTGCCGTGCCCCACCATCGACGCCACGTTCACCGCCGGCGGGGTGCGCTCCAGGGCCCGGAAGAAGCCCGCCAGGTCCCGGAAGTCGGCCTCGACACCGTAGCGGTCCCGGTAACGCTCGGCCCGCCTCCGGGCTCCCTCCTCGCTCACCGGGCCGACCGAGCCGCCGTCCTGGCCCACCACCTCCAGGGTCACCCCCTGGCGGATCCGGCTCTCGGCCTTCGGATTCACCAGGAGCGAGAGCTCGGCGTGGGAGTGGACGTCGATGAAGCCGGGAGAGAGGACCAGTCCCCGGACGTCGAGCTCCAGGGCCCCGGTGCCGCGCACGTCCCCGACGGCGCTGATCCGGTCTCCGGTGACCGCCACGTCGGCGGCGAAGAGGGGGGCGCCGGTCCCGTCGGCGACCATGGCTCCCCGGAGCACGAGGTCGGGAGCGCGGGCTCCCGGGCCGAAGATCGAGGGCGGGCCGGCGGCCCCGGCGAGACGACCGGGGCGTGCCGCGCCGGCCGCGCCCAGGATGAGTCCGGCGTGGAGGAAGCGTCGTCGATCCATGGAGGGCGGGTGCGGAATGCGGCGTCAGTCGAGCGTGGAGGAGCGGCGGATCCGGCCGGGCTCCAGGCCCCCGCTCAGGAGCACCTTCTGCTGCAGCCGTCGGCTCTCGTCCTCCACGAAGGCGAGGACGGCGTCCATCCGCCGACGGACCTCCTGGTAGTCCTCGACCGGAAAGTCGTCGCCCTCGGCCCGGGAGATCGCGTCCTCCAGGGCCTCGAGCTCCCGATGACTCTTCTCCACGGCCCGACGGAGGCGGCT
>CAZMPV010000482.1:0-2027 GCA_964567985.1 uncultured Gemmatimonadaceae bacterium | reverse complement strand
CAGATGGCCAGGAGCTCGTCGTTGGCGAAGGGCTTCTGGATGTAGTAGAAGGCCCCCTCGTTCACCGCCTTCACCGCCGACTGGAGCGAGGCCTGGGCGGTCATGAGGATGACGGCGATCTCCGGGTCCACCTCCTGGGCCTTGGTCAGGACCTCCATCCCCGAGGTTCCGGGCATCCGGATGTCGGTGACGACGATGTCCGGGGGCTCGCTCTCCAGGGCCTCGACCCCCTCCCGGCCGCCGACGGCGACGCGAACGTCGTAGCCCTCCCCCTTCAGGAGGATCTGCAGCGACTCGAGGATCCCCGTCTCGTCGTCCACGAGGAGCACGCTCACGGCTTCGTCGGTCACTTCGCGGCCTCCTGTACGGGCGCCTTCTGGCGCCCGGGAAGATAGATGACGAACTCGGCGCCCCCGGCCCGGGGCGTGTCCACGAATACAGCCCCCTCGTGGGCCTCCACCGCCCGGTGGACCATGGAGAGGCCCAGGCCGCTGCCGCCCTTCCGCGTCGTGTAGAAGGGATCGAAGACCCGCTCCGCCTCTTCGGGGCCGATCCCCGGACCCTGGTCCCGGACGGAGAAGCGCACCGGCGCCGGAATGTCGGTGCCCCGGGGATTCGGGTCGTCGCGCCGGTCCTCGACCCGGACCGTCACCTGCCCCCCCGCCTCCGAGAACTGGACCGCGTTCAGGACGAGATTGAAGACCGCCCTGTGGAGCAGGTCGGCGTCGCCCGGGATCCAGAGCTCCCGATCCACCCCCTGGCAGACGATCTCCACGTCCTCGTCCCGCTCCGGGTGCTCCCGGACCAGGGCCACGCAGTCCCGTACCAGGCCGGCGAGGTCCACGTCCTGGGCGTCTCCCATCCGGAGGGCGGAGAACTCGATGAACTCCGAGAGGAGCCGGGAGAGCCGCTCCGACTCCTTCACCACCAGCCTCCGGAGCGTGTCCAGGTCGTGCCGCTGGACCCCGTCCTTCGTGAGCTGCTCCACGGCGCTCCGGATCGACGCCAGGGGGTTCTTGATCTCGTGGGCCAGGGAGGCCGAGAGCTCGGCCACCGCCTCGAGCCGCTCGTTCCGCCGGTTCAGCGCCTCGAGGCGCTCCTGGTCGGTGATGTCCTGGAAGAGGGCCGTCACCGAGGGCGGGGTGTCCTCCTCCTCCCGCTCCAGGATCGTGGTGCTCACCCCCAGGGTCAGATCCCGGCCGTCCTTGCGGGCGCGTGCCTTGAAGCGGGAGAGGGGGATCCGGTCCTCGATGGAGCGGCGCACGACCGAGGCGAGCCCGGGAGAGGCCTCGGCAACCGCGTCCACCACCGGCGCCCCCATCCACTGCTCGGACCGGAGTCCCAGCAGGTCCTCGGCGGCCGAGTTCAGGTAGGCCAGCCTTCCGGAGCCGTCCACGGTGAGCACGCCGGTGCTCACGTTCTCCAGGATGTCGCTCGTGTCGAGGCGGAGCTGGCGGAGCTCCGACTCGACGGCCCCCAGGGCGATGCCGGCCCGGCGGAGGCGGTCGCCGACCCAACCGGTGACCAGGGCCACCGTCGCGAAGAGGCTCATCTGGAGGCCGACGCTCGCGGAGAGCGCTTCTCCGTGCAGCCAGACGGCGTCGCCGAAGTAGAGGATCGACGCCAGCCCGCCCAGGAGGATTCCGCCCCGGAGCGGCAGGAGGAGGGCGCCCGAAGTCACCACCAGGATGTAGACCGGGGCGAAGACGCTCTCCCCGCCCCCGGTGATGTGGACGATGGCCGTGACCAGCAGGGCGTCGAAGACCACCTGGAGGTAGGAGAAGTTCTCGCCCGGCTCCCGCTCCAGGGCGAAGACCCACCAGGTGGAGATCCCGGTGACGACCAGGGCGAGAACGAGGGCGCCGGTGGCCACCAGGCTCTGCTCCGGACGGGCCTGGCCCCACACCACCACGACGCCGACGAAGATCCCCGCCGCCAGCGTGATCCGGCCCAGGAAGAGCCAGCGGAGGAGGTCCCGCCTGCTGAAGGACGGGCCCGCCTCGGAGGGCCTCAGCCGCACGGGAGCC
>CAZMPV010000481.1:0-2033 GCA_964567985.1 uncultured Gemmatimonadaceae bacterium | reverse complement strand
GACGCAGGAGGGAGTAGATGGAGTGCAGCGCCTCCTCCTCGGAGGAGGTCGGGTCCTTGGCCAGGGTGGCCTTGACCACCGGCGTCTCGTCCCGGGCCTCCTCGGCCGTGCTGACGTAGACCTTCACCTTCTTGCGCTCGGCGCGCTGGAGCCGCTCGTAGATGTCCTCGTCGATCTCGGTCGTCTTCTCGACGATGACCTCGCCCGACTCCTCGTCGACGACGTCCTCGGCCAGAACCTTTCCGAGGAGCTGCGGATCGCCCGCCTTGTCCTCGTCGCTCAGGGCGATCTCACCGACGTCGAAGAAGACCTGGTAGATCTCCTCGTCCGTGCCGTAGCCCAGGGCCCGGAGCAGAGCGGTGACCGGGAATTTCTTCTTCTTGTCGATGTGGACGTGGCAGACGTCCCGGATGTCGAGGCTGAACTCGACCCACGAGCCCCGGAAGGGGATGATCCGGGCGCTGTTCAGGTGGGTCCCGTTCGGATGGACGCTCTCCTCGAAGATCGCCCCGGGGGAGCGGTGGAGCTGGCTGACGATGACCCGCTCGGCGCCGTTCACGATGAAGGTGCCGAGCTCGGTCAGCAGCGGCAGGTCGCCGAGGTAGACCTCCTTCTCGACGATGTTCTCGGGCCGGCGCTCGCCGTCCTCCAGGTCCTCCCAGGCGACCAGCCGGAGCTTCGCCTTGAGCGGGGCCGCGTACGTCATGTCCCGCTCGATGCACTCCTCCACGGAGTACTTCGGCTCGCCCAGCGAGCACGTCACGTACTCGAGGGAGAAGTTCTCGTTGACGTCCGAGATCGGGAAGATGTCCCGGAAGACCGAGTCCAGCGCGAAGTCCCACTGCTCCTCGGGCTCCGTGTCGAAGTCGATGAGCTTCTCGTACGACCGGAGCTGGACCTCCAGCAGATTCGGCATCGGCATGGTCGTGTCCAGCTTCGAGAAGCTGACGACCGGCCTGGATGTATTCTGTTCAGCCAACGGGATTCCTCCCCTGCTCGACCACCGCCGCGGCCGACGGCCCGGCGGGTGGAAGAGCGGTCAAGTTCAAGATCCTCCGACGCTTCCGGACGGCAGTGTGGTGGGCACCGCCGGAAGCATAGACGCGGACGTCCCCGGCGCGCCCGACCCCGCCCTCGCGGGCCGGGTCGGACGCCGGGGAGCCGCAGCGGAGCGCCTCATGCGCTCCGGAGACACCCGGGATGGGGTGGGTCCTACTTGAGAGCGACAGTGGCTCCCTGCTCCTCGAGCTTCGCCTTGATCTGCTCGGCCTCGTCCTTGGTGACGGCCTCGCGCACGGCGTTCGGCGCGTTGTCCACCAGCTCCTTGGCCTCCTTCAGACCCAGGTTGGTGACCTCGCGGACCACCTTGATGACCTGGATCTTCTTGTCGCCGACGCCCTCGAGGACGACGTCGAACTCGTCCTTCTCCTCCTCTTCCTCGGCCCCGGCCGCGGCGCCGGCGGCCGCGGGAGCGGCGGCGGCGACGGCCTCGACGTTGAACTTCTCCTTGAATGCCTCTACGAACTCGGCCAGCTCGAGAACCGTCATGTTGCCGATGGTCTCGAGAAGCTCTTCCTGGTTGACTGCCATGATTCCGATTCCTCCTGATTCAACCGGCCGTGAGCGGCGCGGTGGCGTGGGACTCCCTCGTAAATCTCCGTGAACGAGAGGGCGCGGACCGGAGCCCGCTCAGCCCTCCTCCTTCTCCTTCTCTTCCTTGAGCGCGGTCAGCAGACCATGGGTCTCCCGGACCTTGCCCTCCAGGGCGCCGACCAGCATGGACATGGGCGCCTGCAGGGCACCCAGGAGCTGGGACAGCAGCGCGTCCCGGGGCGGCAGCTTGGCGAGCCGCTCGATCTCCTCGGGATCCAGGAGGGCCCGCTCGAGGACGCCGAGCTTGAAGACCGGCTTCTCCTCGTGCTCCTCCGCGAACTCCGCGATGGCCTTGGCCGGCTCCACCGCACCTTCGTAACCGAAGACGACCCCGGTCGGTCCGGTCAGGGCCCCGGTCAGATCCGGATAGTCCTCCAGAT
>CAZMPV010000480.1:0-2037 GCA_964567985.1 uncultured Gemmatimonadaceae bacterium | reverse complement strand
TTGTCCACGGTGTCGAGAAAGCGGCCGATCCGCTCCCAGACCCCCTGGATCTCCGAGTCGGTGAGGCCGAGCTGGATCACCCCGTCCCGACGTCGGACGCCCGCGGCCGGATCCAGGCTCTCCCCCGGCTCGGCCCGCACAACCCGGCCGTCCCGGAGCTCGAACTGCGCCAGGACCGCGAGGGCCCGCGTCAACTCCTCCCGGGCAAGGGCCCGGAGCCGCTCGACGCTCTCCGCCGGGAAGCGCCTCGCCTGGAGCACCCGCCAGCGCTGTCCCTGGCTCGCCCACGGGCTCTCGAAGGCGAGGCCGTTGTCCACCGCGAAGACCCGGGGGTCCGTCGAGTCCGTGGAGATCAGCAGGTTGCCCTGGTTCGAGTCGTTGTGGTGGATCAGGTAGGTGAGGAGGTTCAGATCGGCCCAGCGTCGGGCGTAGGCGGTGTCCGCGGCGAGGCGGGTCGAGTCGAAGACGTTCTCCGGGGTCACGTTCCGGAGGAAGTACTGGAGGGTGACCAGGACCGACTCCGTCCCTGCGAAGGTGGGCTCGACTCCGCTCTCCACCTCCCGGTAGCGCTCCACCGACACGGACCGGATCGCCGTGGGCGGCACCACCCAGCGCTCCGGGTCCAGGAAGAGCCCCTGGAGGCGGTACGCCGCCAGCTCGTAGCGGGGCGCCCGGTTGAAGGCGTGCCCGCCCTCCGGCGCCGGCACCCACTTCACCGGGACCTCGGCGTCGTTTTCGAATCGGAGCGTCGTGCGGCGGCTCGGGCTCCCCTCGGCCCCCAGGGGCTCGAGCTCGTCGGGCCACCGGAAGGGGGCCTCCCGGAGGAGGTGGTCGAGGCTGTCCACCGGGAGGTGGAAGTTGGAGCCCTGGGCGGCGGCGGGCTGCGTGGGTCCGGGGAGCGTCGACGCGGCGAGGAGCCCGGCGAGGACGGCGACGAGGCGGCCGGCGCGCCGAGCCGTCCGGCTCCAGCGGAGGCCCGTCATCCCCCGCCTCCCGTCCACCGGAGCTCGAAGCTTCCGTCGTCGGCGCTCTCGACCCCCGCCCCGAGCTTTCCACACTCCCGGTCCATCCGCTCCCGGAGCCAGGCCCGCTCCTCGGCCGGCGGCTCCTCGAGTCGGAAGCGCCGGACCCGGAAGGGGCGCATGCGGAAGCGCGCGAGGGCCCCGTCCGGGGCGAAGGTCGGCAGGTACATGAGCACCAGGTCGCCCCGAAAGCGCTCGTGGCCGCCGATGCCCTCGTAGTCGTTCAGGAAGTCGCCGCAGCCGTAGAGGATCGGTCGGTCCCGGTGGACCTCCACCGCCTTCGGATGATGGGAGGAGTGTCCGTGGACGGCGTCCACCCCGGCCTCCTCGACGAGCCCCCGGGCGAAGTCCCGCTGCTCCGCCGGGATCCGGTACCCCCAGTTGCCGCCCCAGTGGATCGAGGCCACGACCAGGTCGTCGGAGCGGCGGTGGTCGGCGATCCGGTCCGCGACGCTCTCCAGGGTTTCCCGGGAGAGGTCGTCGAGGAGCGCCACGCCGGAGCGCTCGGGCCCGGCGGCCCAGGACCGGGGGACGCCCGAGCTCGGGTGAGCGAGCCCGAAGACGAGGACCCGCCCGCCCTCGCCCGTCTCCAGGACGGCCGGACTCCACGCCGCGGCCTCGTCGGCGCCGGCGCCGGCCACGGCCAGCCCGGCATCGTCCAGCGTCCGGAGGGTCTCGTCCAGGCCCGCCCGGCCCCAGTCGAGGACGTGGTTGTTGGCCAGGACGGAGGAGTCCAGATCAGCGGCGGTGAGGACATCAACGTTTTCCGGGTGCATCCGGTAGTGGATCCCCTTCCCCGGCCACGGCCGATCGGCGGTCGTCACCGCCGTCTCCAGGTTCACGATGCGGGCGTCGGGAGCCGCCTCTTCCAGGGCGTCCAGCGCGTCGCCCCAGGGATAGGCGGGCTCCACCGGCGCGGGAACGGGCCCGTGGGCCTCCTCGGCCAGCTCCACGTAGGTGCGGGCGTCCTTCACGTACGGCTCGTGGAGCTCGGGATCGACGGAGCGGGCCAGGA
>CAZMPV010000479.1:0-2053 GCA_964567985.1 uncultured Gemmatimonadaceae bacterium | reverse complement strand
CTTTACGGGTAATGACGGTCATTTTGGGGACCGTTGCCTCACAGAAAGCGTACAGCAGTTTGGCGCCGTGCTTGATGATGCCGCCCCATTCCTGGTCCGTTCCCGGAAGAAATCCGGGCACGTCCTCGAATACCAGCAGCGGGATGTTAAAGGCATCGCAGAACCGCACGAACCGGGCGCCCTTGATGGACGCGTCTATGTCAAGCACCCCGGCCAGGGAGAGCGGCTGGTTCGCGACTATCCCGATGCTGCGGCCGTCCAGGCGGGCAAAGCCCACCACAATATTGTCGGCATAATGTTCATGGACCTCCAGGAAAGAATCCCGGTCCACAATGCCCTTGATGACATCTTTCATGTCGTAGGGCTTGTTGGGATTGTTGGGCACTATATCGTCCAGCTTTTTGGCTTTGGCCGGGTCCGGCGATTTAGGTTCCTGGCGTGGCGGTTTCTCTTCGCAGTTCTGTGGAATGTAGGTCAAAAGGTCGCGTAGTTTCTTCAGGCACAGCGCATCGTTTTCCTCGGCGAAGTGGGCCACCCCTGATTTGGTGCTGTGGGCCGTCGCGCCTCCCAGGTCTTCGGAGGTTACCTCCTCGTGGGTTACGGTTTTGACCACGTTCGGGCCGGTCACAAACATGTAGCTGGTATTTTTCACCATGAAGACAAAATCGGTAAGTGCCGGGCTGTACACCGCGCCGCCCGCACAGGGCCCCATAACCGCGGAAATCTGCGGGATCACGCCGGAGGCCATGCTGTTTCGCCAAAATACCTCGGCATAACCGCCCAGGGAAGAAACGCCTTCCTGGATGCGTGCGCCGCCGGAATCGTTCAGGCCGATTACCGGGACGCCGTTTTTCATGGCCAGGTCCATGATTTTGCAAATTTTTTCGGCGTGCGTTTCGGAAAGGGAGCCTCCAAAGACCGTAAAATCCTGGCTGAACACATACACCGGGCGGCCGTTGATCTTTCCGAATCCCGTGACTACCCCGTCCCCGGGGATTTTCATCTCGTCCAGGCCGAAATCCTTGCTACGGTGCGTTACGAAAGCGTCTATTTCCTCAAATGAGCCGTTGTCGAGCAGTAAATCGACCCGTTCGCGGGCCGTAAGCTTTCCCTTATCGTGCTGTTTCTTAATCCGTTTTTCCCCGCCGCCCTTCTTCGCCTTTTCCCGCTTTTTCTTTAACCGCTCAACTTTTTCGTCTTTGGAACTCATTAAGATCCTTTTTGTTATGATTTGGATTTTTCGAGGAAATAGGATTGGAGCCGGTCGGTAAAGTCAACCGCGGATTCGGAATACATGTCCACCAAATTTCTCTTAAAAATTTCTTTTTCAATATATTTACTGGCGGTTTTCCAGCTGTCCATTGCCGAAATCTCTTCCAGGGCCTCCTCGAATGCACGTTCGGATCCCCTGAAAATGTCTTCCACAAAACGATTCCGGTCATCTTCCAGCTGCTGCTCGAGCAGGGCTACATTCTCTTCGTCGGGGCCCTGCTCTTTTGTAAGGTCAATGATGGGGTCTTCGATGAAACCGTCTTCATCTGTGTCGCTGTCTTCTTCGCTTTCTTCTTCGCTGTCTACTTCGCTTTCTTTTTCGCGGTCATAGCTGTCGATTTCTTTTTCATCGGACTTTTGCCCGGCCCATTCCTGTTCCTGCTGTTCCACCTGTTCATGCTGTTCCACCTGGTCGAGTGCATCCTTTTCTTCTTCGCTCAGGAATCGCGCCCACATCGGGACTTCGGTTTTGTCCTCCTGTTCGTTAATTTTCCTTTGTACCTGTTCTCCTATCTCCTCTGCTTGTTGATCGGAATTTTTGGTTTCTGCGGCTTCTTTTATTTCTTCTTTGGATTCTTCCGGTTCTAATGATTCTTCTGCTTCTTCTGTCTTTGCTTCCGTTTCTTCCTGGGCTGCTTCCGTTTCAAATGATTCTTCATCGGATTCAATTTCTTCCGGTTCGTCGCTATCGTTTTCTTCTTGTGCCTCCGTGAACAGGGCATTTATAGAATCCCCATTTGTATCTTCTTTAGCTTCTCCGGGCACGTCTTCCCCTTCTTCA
>CAZMPV010000478.1:0-2060 GCA_964567985.1 uncultured Gemmatimonadaceae bacterium | reverse complement strand
CGGTCGCGTCCCGGACCCGGTCCAGGATCTCGGTGGAGACGTCGTCGGTGAGGCGGGTGGTGCGGATGTAGCCCGGCGCCACGGCGTTGACGTTGACGTTCGACGGGCCCAGCTCCACCGCCGCGCTCCGGGTGAGGCCGATCAGCCCCGACTTGGACGCCACGTAGTTGGAAAGCCCGAACTCGGCCCGGAGGCCGTGGACCGAGCTCACGTTGACGACCTTGCCGTACTCCTGGGCCCGGAAGTAAGGGGCCACGGCCCGGAGCACGTTGAATGCGCCGGTCAGGTTCGTCTCCAGGACCTCGGACCACTCCTCGTCGCTCATCCGCCAGAGGGCCTTGTCCTGGTGGATGCCGGCGTTGTTGATCAGGATGTGGAGGCCACCGAGCTCCTCGTCGGCCTCCTCCACGAAGCTGACCACCCCGTCGGCGTCGCGAACGTCGCAGGAGCGACAGAAGACCCGGACCTCGAGCTCCCGGAGCCGCCGGACCACGTCCTTTGCGTCGTCGTGGGCCCGGCCGTCGCCGGTGTCCCGGTAGTTGAAGGCGATGTGGACGCCGCAGCGCGCCAGCTCGAGGGCCACGGCCTTGCCGATCCCGCTCGAGCCGCCGGTGACCAGGGCGACCTTGCCCCGGAGCCCGCCCAGGGAGAGGAGAGGGCTGGCCTGGGGCTCGGTGGCCACCTCGTTGAGGAAGCGCTCCACCGCCGGGTCGACGGTCTCGTCCTCCTCGGCGGTGGTGACCGACTCGTCCTCGCCCGGAGACTCGGGACCCGGACCCGGACGGCGGCCGGCCGCGTCGCTGGAGCGGTCCTCGGGATCGGAGCGTTCGGTCATGGCGGGAGCTCGGAGGCTCGGGCGCAGGAAGAGGCCGCGGCGCCGGCTCCGGCTCCCGGCGCCGCAGTCGAATGGTAGGGCCGGCGTCCGGGGCTCCGCAATGACCGCCGCCGAAGCCAGGAGCGTGCAGGCACGCTCCTAGTCTTCGGCCTCGGCTTCCTCCCGGCGCTCGTCGGCGTAGTGCTTGATCGTCCGGCCCGTGACGAGGAAGACGACGTCCTCGGAGATGTTCGTCGAGAGGTCGGCGATCCGCTCGATGTTCTGGCCCACCCGGAGCAGCTCCAGGGCCGGCGAGATCCGCCGGGGCTCCTCGAGCATGTGGCTGACCAGGATCCGGTAGAGGGAGTCCCTCAGGTCGTCCACCTGGTCGTCGGTCTCGCAGACCATCCGGGCCGTGCCCGGGTTCCGGGAGACGTAGGCGGCCAGGGAGTCGGAGAGCATGCCGAGGCCGATGCTCGCCATCTCCTCGAGCTCCCGGATCTCGGGGATCACGGTCAGCTCCACCAGCGTCCGGGCCGCGCCGGCGATGTTGACCGCGTGGTCTCCCACCCGCTCCAGGTCGTTGGAGATCTTGAGCGTCGTGAAGATCTGTCGCAGGTCCCGGGCCATGGGCTGCTGCAGCGCCAGGAGCTCCATGACCCGCTCGTCGATCTCGACCTCCAGGGAGTCGATCTCCTTGTCCTTCTCCCGCACCCCCTCGGCCAGGCTCGCGTCCCGCTCCAGGACCGCGTCGACGGAGCGGTGCACCAGCTCCTCGGCCAGGCCGGCCATCTCGAGGAGCCGGTCCTGGAGGGCGTCGAGATCGTCGTGGAAGTGGCGCTTCCCGGGGCCTGCGTCGGGCGTCATCCGAACCTCCCGGTCACGTAGGCCTCGGTCCGCTCCTCACGGGGACTCGTGAAGATCGCGTCGGTCGGGCCGTACTCGATGAGCTCGCCCATGTAGAGAAAGGCCGTGAAGTCGGAGATCCGGGCCGCCTGCTGCATGTTGTGCGTGACGATCACGATCGTGTAGTTCTTCTTCAGCTCGTAGATGAGCTCCTCGATCCGCTGGGTCGCCACCGGGTCCAGGGCCGACGCCGGCTCGTCCATCAGCACGATCTCGGGGCGCACGGCCAGCGTCCGGGCGATGCAGAGCCGCTGCTGCTGCCCGCCCGAGAGGTTGTACGCCGAGTCGCCGAGACGGTCGTGGACCTCGTCCCAGAGGGCGGCCTGCTTCAGCGAGACCT
>CAZMPV010000477.1:0-2065 GCA_964567985.1 uncultured Gemmatimonadaceae bacterium | reverse complement strand
AGCGAGACCCTCGGCTCCATCGTCTCGCCGTGCACCCGGACCGGTGCCACCGGGTTGAGGCCCACCTTCGGCCGGGTGAGCCGCCACGGGGCCATGGCGCTCTCCTGGAGCATGGACAAGCTCGGGCCGATCTGCCGGAGCGTGGAGGACTGCGCCCTGGTCCTGGACGCGATCCACGGGGCCGACGGCCGGGACCCCACGGCCCGGACCGTCCCCTTCTCCTGGGACGCGGGGCGGCCGCTCTCGGACCTGCGGATCGGGTACTACGAGGCGGCCTTCGAGGAGGACGACGCCTCGGACTTCGACCGGCGGGCCCTGGAGGTCCTCCGGGGGATGGGCGTCGAGATGGTGCCGGTCTCCCTCCCCGACGCCTATCCGACCGGGGCGCTCCGGATCATCCTGAACGCCGAGGCGGGGGCGGCCTTCGACGACCTCACCCGCTCGGACCGGGACGACGAGCTCGAGCGCCAGGACGACGGCGCCTGGCCGAACTCCTTCCGCCGCTCCCGCTTCGTTCCGGCGGTGGAGTACATCCAGGCCAACCGGATCCGCACCATGCTCATGGGCGCCGTGGAGACGGCGCTGGACGGCGTGGACGCCTTCGTCACTCCCTCCTACGGGGGCGGCGTCCTCCTGACGACGAACCTGACCGGCCTCCCGCAGGTGGTGGTGCCCAACGGCTTCGAGGACGACGGCACGCCGGTGAGCATCTCCTTCGTCGCCGGCCTGTGGAAGGACGCCGAGGCCCTGACCCTGGCCCGGGCCTACCAGGAGGAGACGGGATTCCACCAGCGCCGGCCGCCTCGCTTCTCGTGAGTGATTCTCCGGCCCGGAGATCGTCCTCCTCAGCGCCCCCAGGTGAAGGCGCGAGTCCGGTCCGGGACCTCCTTCCCTTCGCGGGCGTCCTGGCGCTGATCATCGGGGCGCTCCTCGCCACCACCTTCCTCTACGTACGGCTCTCCGACGGGCTCCGGACCTACGTCAACGCCGAGAGCCTCTGGACGAAGGCGCAGAAGGAGGCCGTCTTCGAGCTGGACGAGTACGCGGCCACGGGAGACTCGGCCGATCTGGCGGCGTACCGGGAGGCCCTCGAGGTGCCGCTGGCGTACCGGCGGGCCCGGGAGCTCCTCCTGGAGCCGGAGCTCGATCGCCCGGCGGCCCGGGAGGCCATCCTGCGGGGCGGAACGGATCCGGACGACGTGGCCGGGATGATCCTGGTCGTTCGCTCGTTCCGGGGGCTACCGGCGGTCCGGGAGGCCCTGGGAATCTGGGCCCGGGGCGACTCGGCGATCGCCGATCTCCAGGCCCTGGGCCGCCGGATCCAGGACTCCGTGGCCGAGGTCGGGCCGGACCAGCCGGAGACCACCGCCCTCGCTGATTCCCTCCGGCCCCTGGACGAGCGCCTGACCGGGCTGGACCGCAGCTTCTCGGTCACCATGGGTGAGCTGGATCGCCAGCTCAGCCGGACGTTCCTGGCGGTCCTGATACTCCTCGGCGTCCTTCTCCTGGCCCTGGGCACGTGGGTGGCGTGGACGCTCCTCGGCCGGATCCGGGCCTCGGAGGCCGCGATCCGGGACCGGGAGGAGCGCCTGCGGCTGGTGACCCGGGCCACCAACGACGTGATCTGGGACTACGATCCCCGGACCGGCGAGATCGAGTGGAGCGACGCCCTGGAGCCGATCTTCGGATACGCGGCTGCTGAGTCCACACGGGATCTCGAGTGGTGGAAGGAGCGGGTCCATCCCGACGACCGGGACCGGGTCGTCGCCGAGCTGGACGAGATGCTGGCGTCCGACCGGGAGCTCTTCACCGCCGAGTACCGCTTCCGGCGGGCGGACGGCGCGTACGCGGTGGTCTACGACCGCGGCTTCGTCGTCCGGGACGAATCCGGCGAGCCCGTCCGCATGATCGGCTCGATCCTGGACCTGACCGAGAACCGTGAGATCGAGCGGGCCCTCGAGAGGACCGAGACGCGCTACCAGGAGCTCCTGGAGCAGGCCTCCGACGCGATCATGATCCTCGCTCCGGACCTGACCATCGAGATGGTCAACGGCGAGGCGTGCGA
>CAZMPV010000476.1:0-2072 GCA_964567985.1 uncultured Gemmatimonadaceae bacterium | reverse complement strand
GAAAGCCGTGGACGGGATCTGCACGACCTCCTGCCGGGGGATCTTCTTCAGGGGGATGTTGATCGTGCCGCCGAGGAAGATGCCGACCGCCACCGCGACCGAGAGCTCCGGTGTCAGCCCCAGCCGGGCCAGGGCCGTGAGCATGGCGTTGGCCAGGAAGAAGGGCAGTAGCAGGACGACCCCGAAGAAGAGGAGCGCCATGCAGCCGGGGGCTCGCCTCACTGTGGACCTGCCCGAGCCCGGAAACCCGCCCGGAGAAACGCCGGGCTCACCGGCCCTCGCCCGCCGTCTTCGCCCGCTCCACGATCTCCGCCGCGTCGTCCAGCATGTCCCGGGCGTCGTAGACCCGCCCGTCCACGATCGTGTAGTCGAGCCCGTGGAGGGTGGTCGTCTCGCTCGTCTCCCGGTCCACCCGCTGGACGCCGGTGCCGTAGAGGACCTTGAGGTCCTCCAGGGGATTCATCCCCAGGACCAGGAGGTCGGCCTCGTAGCCGGGGCGGACCACGCCGGTTCGGCCGTCCAGGCCCACGGCACGTGCGCTCTCCTTCGTGGCGGAGCGGAGGATCTCGGCCGGCAGGAAGCCGGCCCGCTGCATGAGCTCCATCTCCCGGACGGTGCCGAAGCCGTAGAGGTGATACGAGGTGCCCGTGTCCGAGCCCACCGCCACCCGGCCGCCCCGGTCCTTGAAGTGGTCCACCCAGGGGAGCCACTTGAGGAACATCCGGGCCCACGCCTGCTCGTCGGCGCTGGTCCACTCGAAGTAGAAGGAGCCGTGGACCTCGGGGTTCGGCCGCCACCGTTCCAGGAGCAGAGGGTGGGCGTAGCGGTCGAGCCAGGGGAGGTTCCGGGCCCGGGCCAGGTCGGTCTGGTCCTCGTAGACCGAGAAGGTCGGGACCATGGTGAAGCGGCCGTGGACGCTGGCGTCGAGGAGCGTGTCGGTCACCGGGCCGTAGAGGACGTCCCGGTTCCACTCGTCCCAGACCCGGGCCGATGCCCGGAAGCGCTCGAGCTCGTCGTCGTAGTCGAAGTCCGGCGGCAGGTCCTGGACCGTCTTCTCCCGGAAGGTGGACTCGGCGTAGCCGTAGTGGTGCTCGATGGTCGAGGCGTTCGCCTTCACGACCTCCACGGCGTCCATGGGCACCACGCCGTCGCCCCCGATGTGGACGGCCAGCCCCATTCCGTGCCGCTCCGTCTCCTCGCCGACGGCCCGGAGGACGTCCGGCAGCAGGCCCGGCTTGCCGCTGACCTTGACCCCCCGGTAGAGGCCCTCTTCGGCCCACTCGCCGACGACCTCCCGGGCGCCGTCGGCGGTCCAGAGCCCGGGGTCGTCGCCCCGCCAGAAGCGGTAGAGGATCATCCGGGGCGCGTCCACGGCCTCGCCGGCGTCCTGGCGCCGGGCGATCTCGACGGCCGGGTCGGGCGGTCCGGTGGTGAAGACCCGGACCGTGGTGATCCCGTGGCCGAGCCAGAGCCGGGGGATGTAGTTCGCCGGCAGCTCTCCGGCGTAGCTCACGTGGGTGTGGGCGTCGATGATGCCCGGCATGACCCACTTGCCGGCGGCGTCGATGACCCGATCGCCGTCGGGCCGCTCCGCTCCCTCGGCGAGAGCCCGGGCCGAGACGGTTCGGACGTCCGCGATCGTCCCGTCCTCGACGACGATGTCCACCGGGCCCACCGGGGGGGCGCCGGTGCCGTCGATCAGCGTGGCCCCCCGGATGACCAGGCGGTCGTAGGGGCCGCCCTCGGCGGCGTCGGTGCTGACCTCCTGGGCGGCGGCCGGGGCGCCTCCCGCCGCGAGGAGGAGGATGACCGCGAGCGCGACGATGCCCCTCACCGGCCTCCCTCCGCGGTGGCGGCCGCTCCCTTCCGCGGGTACCGCTCGAACCACTCCAGCACGTGGGCCACCTTGGCGATCAGGTTCGAGGGCTTCGAGGCGATCCCGTGGGAGGCGTCGGGCACCCGGACCAGGGCGCTCGGGACGTTCTGGAGCTTGAGCGCCCCGTAGAACTGCTCGGACTCGGGCATGGGGGTCCGCTCGTCCTCCTCGCCGGTCAGGAGCATGGTCGGGGTGG
>CAZMPV010000475.1:0-2074 GCA_964567985.1 uncultured Gemmatimonadaceae bacterium | reverse complement strand
CGGCGTCCAGGAGGTTGCGCGTCATACCACGGCCCATGATGCCCAGGCCGATGAATCCGATCGATTCGCTCATTCAGGTCCTTTCCGTGAAGCGTGAGGGTGTCCGTGGGGGATGCCTACCCCGGCCCGCCCGGCGGCTCATGCCGCCCAGCCCGCCAGGAGGTCGGGCACCTCGCCCGGATCCCGGGCCCGGGAGAAGAGGAATCCCTGGACGTAGTCGCAGCCGAGGTCGTTGAGGACCTCACGCTGCTGTTCGGTCTCCACGCCCTCGGCGATGACGGAGAGCTCGAGGTTCTTCGCCAGCCGCACGACGGTGCGCACGATCTCCAGGTACTCGGGCTGCCGGATGATCTCCGTTATGAAGGATCGGTCGATCTTGATCGAGTCGATGGGAAAGCGGCAGAGATAGCTGAGAGAAGAGTAGCCGGTGCCGAAGTCGTCGACGTGGAGCTTGATTCCTCGCTCCTTGAGACGGTGGAGGGTGCGCTCCGTGCTCTGGGCGTTCGACATGAGCACGCTCTCGGTGAGCTCCAGATGCACCGCGTCCGCGGAAATGCCGGACCGGTTGATCCGCTCGTCGAGCTCATCCAGGAGCTCGGGCTGCGAGAACTGACGGGCCGAGACGTTCACGGCCACCCCCAGCGGCCGCATCTCGGGATTCGCCTCCCGCCAGCCCTGTACCTCGCGACACGCCCGCTCCAGGGCCCACCAGCCCAGGGGAAGGATGAGTCCCGTCTCCTCGGCCACGGGCACGAAGTCGTCCGGCCCCACCGGCCCACGATCCGGATCGTTCCAGCGGAGAAGGGCCTCGAACGCCTCCACCCGGCCGCTCGAGAGGGAGACGATGGGCTGGTAGTTCAGCGTCATCTCGTCCTTGTCCAGGGCGGAGCGGATCCGGGTCTCCAGACGGATGCGGGCGACGGCCCGGGCGTGCATCACCGGATCGTACATCTGGTGTGATCCGCTTCCCTGGCTCTTGGCCCGACGCAGGGCCTGGCGGGCGTTGCGGACCACTTCCTGGGGATCGTCGAAGCCGCTGATGCTCAGGGCGATCCCGATGCTGACGGTGACCAGGGTCGAGCCTTCCTGCGTCCCGATGGGGTTGGAGAGGGCCGCGTGAATCCGCTGGGCGACCCGGGTGGGATCGCTCAGGTCCTTCAGGTCGTCGAGGAGGACGGTGAACTCGTCGCCGGCCACCCGGGCCACCGTGTCCACCCCCCGGACGCAGTCCTCCAGTCGATGGCCGATCCGGGTCAGGACCTGGTCCCCGGCGTCGTGACCGAGCCTCCGGTTCACGTCGGAGAAGTCGTCGACGTTCAGGTAGAGGACGGCGAAGATCGATTCCCGGTCGCGCTCCGATCGCCGGGCCGCGCGGTCCAGACGCTCGATGAAGAGGGAGCGATTCGGCAGGCCCGTGAGGGGATCGTGGAGCGCGTCCTTCCGGAGCTCCTCCTCCATCCGCCTTCGCGTGCGCAGCTCCCGGATCCGGCGCTCGGCGATGGAGAGCCGCACGTGCAGGGGGCTGTCCACCACCGGTTTTTCCACGTAGTCGTCGGCGCCGGCGTCCAGGGCGGCCTCCAGGGCGTCCCGATCGTCGGAGCCGGTGATGAAGAGGATCACCGTCCCGTCGGCCTTCGGCTCCCGCCGGATCATCCGGCAGAGCTCGAGTCCGTCCATGCCCGGCAGCTTCATGTCCAGGAGGACCAGGTCGTGGCCCTCTTTCCGGAAGGAATCCCATCCCGATTCGGCGTCCCCGCACGCCACCGCGTCGTGGCCCCGGGCCTTCACGATGTCCCGGATCAGGTGGCGGGCGGTCGGGTCGTCTTCGACGATGAGGGTGCTGACCTGATCGAAGGGCATGGGTGACCGGGACGGGAGGACGCTAGCAAAGGGCAACTGGCGGGAAGCGTCGCAGCACGACGCCCCCGAAGGTGTTCGGCAAGGATGGAAATGAACAATCTCCCTGAACCTTTCGCGGCACTGTCGGGAGCGCAAGAAAGCTTTCGCCCGAACCCTCCTAGTAGTGGGGAAGCCTCGGACGGAGCGCCCCGTAGACCCACGCGCCGCACAGGGC
>CAZMPV010000474.1:0-2079 GCA_964567985.1 uncultured Gemmatimonadaceae bacterium | reverse complement strand
CGCCGAAGTCGAAGCGGCCCATCTCCCCGTCGTCGAGCTCCCGTCCGCAGCCGGTACAGACTTCGAGGGCGGGTCGGTAGCCCAGGGCCGCCACCAGACTCCAGCCCCGGGTCAGGACCTCGGGCAGCAGCCGGTCGTCTTCCACGGCGGCCAGCCGGTCCAGGGACTCGTCCAGGAGGTGGAAGAGCGTCGGGTTGGACTCCTCGCCGGCGTGGCGGAGGACGACTTCGGCCAGGACCGAGGCCCCGGCGAAGCGGAAGACGTCCCGGGCCAGGGACCGGCGCGACGTCTCCGGGGCGAAGTCCTTCATCGTCTGGAGGTCCCGGGACTCCTTGATGTAGACGGTGAGGACGCCGGTGGAGAAGGTCTCGGGGGTACCGCTTCCCCGGGAGCCCCGCTTTCGGGCGCCCTTTGCCATGACCCCCACGACGCCGCGCTCCAGGGTGTAGAAGCGGAGCACCAGGCTCGTCTCCCCGTAGGGGAACGCACGGAGGGCGACGGCGAGCGTGTCGACCGGAGCCACGCGGCTAGTCCAGCTCGTGGAGGCGAGCGAGGAGCCGGCCGCGCTCGTCCCGGTACCGCTCTCGCTCCGCCTCCGAGGGGCTCTCGATCTCCTCGAACTCGTCGTCGAGCTCGGCGATCCGCAGCAGGATACGCTCCCGCTCCGATGCCGGCATCGGGGCGCCGTGGGCTCCTTTCTCCGGCCCGAGGGGTGCCGGCCCGGTCCGACCCCGGCGCACCGCCAGGATGCCGGCCACGGCCAGCACCAGGGCGAGCCCCACGGCGATCCAGCGGATGTCCACGCTCCCGGCGGAGCTGCCCCGGCTCACCTCGACGACCCTGCCCTCGAGGTCGGCCGCGGCGTAGCGCCGATAGCTGCTCCCGGGCTCGAGCTCCACGGTCTCGGCCCGGGAAAGCCCCGGCACGGAGAGGGGTGGAGCCGGCTCCCGGACCAGGAGCTCGAGGCGCTCGGTCGTGCCCGGCAGCGGGAGGGTGAACTCCAGCTCCGGAAGGCGATAGCGGAAGAGGTAGGTGCGCTCTCCGGGGGGGATGGGAGCCTCGACGACCACGCCTCCCTCCTCGAAGGTCACGCTCCCGGGCGAGATGTCGCCCTCGCCGACCTGGAAGTCGCTGGCCCCCTCCGGGAGCGGATAGCTCCAGACGGGCTCGCCTTCCGCCGCGACGACGGTCCGGTCGCCGGGGTTGCTGATCTGGATCAGGTCCACGACCCGCCACGGCCCCTCGTCCTCGATCTGCTCGAGGAAGAGGTTCCGGACCGCCACGGGAAAGCTGCCGCCTCCCGGCGGGGCCGCCGTGGTGTCGTATACCTGGATCCGGTAGATGCTGTCGAGCTGCACCGCCCGGTTCACGGCGGTGCCGAAGTAGAGGATTCCCCGGTATCGGGTCGAGGCGAAGTAGACGTCCCCCCGGCCGCCGGGATCGGGAACCGCGGGCAGGCGGAAGGAGAAGCCACCGTCGGGCCCCAGGCGGGTCGAGTGGAGCTCGCCCGCCGTGTCGGGTGTGACCCGGTGGAGGGTGACGGTGCCCGTGTCCACCGGCTCGCCGTTCCTGAGCACCCGGCCCCGGAGGGTCGGCTCCGCTTCGACCTGGGCGGAGAGCGGAAGCGGGGGCCGGAGGCAGACGCCACCCTGGAGCGCCAGGAGGAGCGCCAGGGTCCGAAATACGAGACTCCCGACGCCGGCGGCTCCGGCGTCGGGAGGATGAGGCTGTGGGCGCCGTCCGGTCACGTCAGGGGCTGAAGCGGCCGAAGTCCTCGGGATTCAGACGGCGCAGGTACTCCTTCAGCTCCTCGGCGTTCATGCTCGGGGCGTCCTCCTCGTCGTCGGCTTCGTGGGCCGACGCGCCGGAGCCGCCGAGGACGTCGCTCAGGGACTCGTCCTCGGCGACCTCGATGGAGGCGCGCTCCAGCAGGGATTCGTCGGCGAAGATCTCGGCGTCCATGCGCAGCGCGACGGCAATCGAGTCGGAGGGCCGGGCGTCGACCGTGATGACCTCGTCGTCCCGGTGCAGGAGGAGCTCGGCGTAGTAGGTGTTGTCCACGACCCGGGTGATCACGAT
>CAZMPV010000473.1:0-2080 GCA_964567985.1 uncultured Gemmatimonadaceae bacterium | reverse complement strand
CGACGTCCGGGACGCCGTCCTCGGCGACCTGGAAGAGGTCTACCGGGAGCGGGTCGCCGACCGCGGCCCGCTCCGGGCCCGCCTCTGGTACTGGAAGGAGGCGGTCACGTTCTCGGCCCGCTTCGCCTGGGAGCGTCTCCGGGAGCGTCGGGGACGGGACGGGACGTTCATCTCCTGGCTCGACGTGAAGCTGGGCTTCCGGATGCTGGTCAAGTATCCGGGGCTGACGCTGGCCGGGGGCCTCGCGATCGCCTTCGCCGTCTGGGTGGGAGCCGGGACCTTCGAGTTCGCCACCCAGGTCCTCCACCCGACGCTTCCGCTCCCCGACGGCGACCGCATCGTCGGCGTCCGGATGACGGACGCGGAGACGGGCCGCCCCGAGGGCCGCATCGCCTGGGACTTCGTCCGCTACCGGGAGGACCTCCGCTCGGTGGAGCAGCTCGGCACCTTCCGGACGCTCCAGCGCAACCTCATCGTCGGTGACGGTCCGGGGGAGCCGGTCGATGTGGCGGAGATGACCGCGTCGGGGTTCCGCGTGGCCCGGGTCTCCCCGCTCATGGGCCGGACGCTGGTGGCGGAGGACGAGGCGCCGGGCGCATCGCCCGTCGTCGTTCTCGGGTACGACGTCTGGCGCACGCGCTTCGGCGCCGACCCGGAGGTCGTGGGGAGGACGGTGCGGCTGGGCAGCGTGCCGGCGACGGTGGTGGGGGTGATGCCCGAGGGCTTCGCCTTCCCCATGGCGCACAACCTCTGGACGCCGCTCCGCCTCCACGCCCTGGACCCGGAGCGTCGGCAGGGCCCCGGGATCAACGTCTTCGGCCGGCTCGCCCCCGGCGTCACGCTGGACGAGGCGCAGGCGGAGCTCGCCACGGTCGGGAGGCGGATCGCGACCGCCTTCCCCGACACCCACGAGCACCTGCGGCCTCAGGTGCTTCCCTACGCCCGGGCCCTCCTGGGCCTGCCCGCCGGGCGCTCGGTGGCGCTCTTCCTGTCCACGAACGTCTTCCTCCTGATGCTCGTGGTCCTGGTCTGCGGCAACGTCGCCCTGCTCATGTTCGCCCGGGCGGCGACCCGGGAGAGCGAGATCGTCGTGCGGAGCGCCCTCGGGGCGAGCCGGGGACGGATCGTGGGGCAGCTCTTCACGGAAGCCCTGGTGCTGGGCGGGGTGGCGGCCCTGGTCGGCCTCTCGGCCACGAAGTACGGGCTGCAGATGGGCCTGGCCGTCGTCGAGGCGGAGCTGCTGGAGGGAGGACGGCTGCCGTTCTGGGTCGACGCGAGCCTCTCCCCCGCCACCTTCCTCTACGCCGCCGGGCTCACAGTGCTGGCCGCCGTGGTGGCGGGTGCCGTCCCCGGCCTGAAGATGACCGGCCGGAAGGTCGGGGCCCGGCTGAAGAAGACCGGCCCGGGCTCGGGTGGCCCCCGCTTCGGCGGAATCTGGACGGCGGTGATCGTGTGCCAGGTGGCGGTGACGGTCGCCTTCCCCGCCACCGCCTATTTCCTGCGGAAGGGAATGGCCCGGATTGAGACCTTCGACGTGGGCTTCCCCGAGGGGGAGTACCTCTCGGTCCGGCTGGAGATGGATTTGCGGGACGCCGCGGAAGCCGCCAGCGAGGCGGACCGGATGGCGGCCCGGATCGCCGGCGAGCCCGTCGTCACGGGAGGTCCGGAAGGAAGCTCGTTCTCCACCCGCTTCGAGCGCGCCGCCCGGGAGCTGGAGGAGCGCCTGGAGCTCGATCCGGCCGTGGCCGCCGTGACCGTGGCCGACCGGCTCCCCCGCATGTACCACCCCTGGAAGCAGGTCGAGGTGGACGAGGGCGCGGTCGCCCCGCCCGACGAGCGGGGGCATCGGGTGAGCAACGCCCGGATCGCTCCCGACTACTTCGAGGTGCTGGAGACCGAGGTGCTCTCGGGACGGGGGTTCGATGCGGGAGACGTGGAGTCCGACGCCCGGGTCGTTCTCGTGAACCGCGCCTTCGTCGAGAGCGTGCTCGGGGGGAAGAACCCCGTCGGTCGACGCGTCCGCTACGTCGACGCCGACTGGTGGGACGCCGAGGCCCGGACGGCGGAGGACTGGTACGAG
>CAZMPV010000472.1:0-2092 GCA_964567985.1 uncultured Gemmatimonadaceae bacterium | reverse complement strand
CTCGGCCTACATCCCGACCAACGTGATCTCGATCACCGACGGCCAGATCTACCTGGAGCCCGACCTCTTCTACTCGGGCGTGCGCCCGGCCGTGAACGTGGGGATCTCGGTCTCCCGGGTCGGCGGCGCGGCCCAGGTCAAGGCGATGAAGAAGGTCGCCGGCCGGCTCCGCCTGGACCTGGCCCAGTACCGGGAGCTCGAGGCCTTCGCCCAGTTCGGCTCGGACCTGGACCCGGCCACCCAGAAGCAGCTCGCCCGGGGCGAGCGCACGGTGGAGATCCTCAAGCAGCCCCAGTACGACCCCATGGAGGTCGAGCACCAGGTCGCGGTCATCTACGCCGTGACCAACGGCTACCTGGACGACGTCCCCGTGGAGAGCGTCGGGAAATGGGAGGACGGGTTCCACGACCACCTGGACGCCCAGGCCGCCGACGTCGTTTCCGAGCTGGCCGAGGAGAAGACGCTCTCCGAGGAGCTGGAGGGGCGCCTGGTCGAGGCCATCGAGGAGTACAACGAGATCTGGGCCTCGGAGCACGACGTGGCCGAGGAGGAGGTCGTCGAGCCCGAGGAGGTTCCGACCGAGGCCGACGCCGAAGCGGCTCCCGCGTCCGCGTGAGCGACGTCGAGGCCGGAACCGGACCCCTGACGCCAGCGAGGCGACCCTAGCCGATGTCTCAGAAGGCGAGAGAGGTCAAGCGGCGGATCAAGTCCGTCGAGAACACGAAGCAGATCACCCGGACCATGGAGATGGTGGCCACCGCCAAGCTCCGGAAGGCCACCGACCGGGTGTACGCCGCCCGGCCCTATTCCGAGGCCCTGGACGACATCGTCAAGAGCCTCTATGCGCCGGAGCTGAGCGAGAAGTACCCGCTGTTGCGCTCCCCGGAAAAGGTCCGCCGTGCCGCGGTGCTGCTTCTGACCGCGAACCGGGGCCTGTGCGGGGCGTTCAACGCGAACCTGATCCGGGAGGCCCGGGAGAAGCTCGAGGCCCTGGAGGCCGAAGGCGTGGAGGCCGACCTCTACGTCGTCGGCAAGAAGGGCATCGCCTTCTTCCGCTTCCGGGGCGTGGAGATGGCGGCCCAACGGCAGGACATCGGCGACCAGCCCACGGTGGACGACGCCGAGTCCCTGGCCGCCCCCCTGAGGGAGGAGTTCGCGAGCGGCGAGGTCGACGCCGTCTACGTGGTGAGCTCGGAGTTCCGCTCCGCGCTCTCCACGCCGCCGGTGGTGACCCAGCTCTTCCCGATCCAGCCCGAGGAAGGCGCGGTGGCGGCGGACGTCTACCTGCTCTCGCCGACGGGCGACATGATCCTTGAGCGGCTTCTGCCCGTCTACGTGAGGAACAAGCTCTACCGGGCGCTGGTGGAGAACGCGGCGGCCGAGCAGGGAGCACGGCGCACGGCGATGAAGAACGCCACGGACAACGCGACCGAGATGCTCGAGGACCTGAAGCGAAGCTACAACCGGGCCCGTCAGGCTCAGATCACCCAGGAGATCGCCGAGATCGTGGGCGGTGCGGAAGCGCTGGAGTAGTCGGCGCCTTCCGCCCCCCACCGACCGGAGAAAAGAGACTATGGCAGAGAACAATATCGGAAAGGTCGTCCAGGTCATCGGACCCGTCCTGGACGTCGAGTTCGATCCGGAGCACCTCCCGGACATCTACAACGCCCTGCGGCTCGAAGAGGAAGGGGAGAGCGGCATCGACGTGGCGCTGACCGCCGAGGTCCAGCAGCACATCGGCCGGGGCCAGGTTCGGGCGGTGGCCATGTCGTCCACCGACGGCGTGGTCCGGGGCATGCCCGTCGTAGACACCGGGGAGTCGATCACCGCGCCGGTGGGCGAAGCGCCCCTGGGCCGCATCCTCAACGTCCTCGGACAGCCCGTGGACGAGCAGGGCCCCCTGACCATGGAGGACGGCTCGGAGGTCGAGCGGTGGCCGATCCACAGGGAAGCTCCGAGCTTCCAGGATCTGGAGCCCAAGTCCGAGATCTTCGAGACCGGGATCAAGGTGGTGGACCTCATCGCCCCCTACGTGAAGGGCGGCAAGACCGGCCTCTTCGGGGGCGCCGGCGTCGGGAAGACGGTCATCATC
>CAZMPV010000471.1:0-2099 GCA_964567985.1 uncultured Gemmatimonadaceae bacterium | reverse complement strand
CCCCGGGCGGCGTTTCCAGTTGATCCCCCTCCGGCCCACCGGTATCGTTTGACCGACGGACTCGCCGCGGCCCGGGCCAGCGTCCGGATCGACGGCGCCCCTCTCTCATCCCGAGCGCCGCCGGATGCCCGAAACCGAAGACACGCCCCTCATGAAGCAGTGGCGCCAGGTGAAGTCCCGTCACCGGGACGACCTGGTCTTCTTCCGGGTCGGCGACTTCTACGAGCTCTTCTACACCGACGCCGAGGACGCCGCCCGCCTCCTGGGGCTGACGCTCACCGCCCGCAACAACGGGGCGGCCGCCGAGGTGCCCATGGCGGGCGTGCCGGTGAAGGCCGTGGACGAGTACCTGGGTCGGCTGGTGGAGATGGGTCGCCGGGTCGCCATCTGCGAGCAGGTCCAGGACGCCTCCGAGGCCGACGGGATCGTGGAGCGCGAAGTGGTGGAGACCGTCACCCCCGGCACCGTCCTCCACGACACCCTCCTGGAGGCCGGGCGCAACAACTTCCTGGTCTCGGTCTGCCCCGACGGCTCCGACGGGGGCTACGGGGTGGCCGCCCTGGACCTCTCCACCGGCGAGGTCGTGCTCCAGGAGGCCCGGGAGTGGGCGCTCCGGGCGGAGCTGGGCCGCCTCGAGCCCTCCGAGCTCCTCCTCCCCCGCTCCCTGGAGGGCGAGCTCCTCATGGGGAGCGACGACGGCCGGGACGGCGGGCCGATCGCCACCTACCGGGACGACTGGATCTTCGACGAGGAGCTGGCCCGGGACGAGCTGGAGCGGCGCTACGACGTCCAGTCCCTGGAGGGCTTCGGCTTCCAGAGCGGCGACGGGGTCCTGATCCGGGCCGCCGGCGCGCTCCTCCAGTACGTCCAGGAGATCCGGCCCTCCGGCGTGGACCACCTCCAGCCACCCCGGATCCAGCGCTCGGGATCGGTCATGCTCCTGGACGAGATGACCCGCCGGAACCTGGAGCTGGTGGAGCCGATCCGGCGGGGCGAGGAGGGGGGCACGCTCCTGACCGTCCTGGACGAGACGGTCACGGCCATGGGGGCCCGTCGGCTCCGGCGCTGGATCCTCCGCCCCCTGGTCGAAGCCGAGACGATCTGGGCCCGACAGGAGGCGGTGACCGAGCTCGTGGAGGACCCCCAGCTCCGCCGGGGCGTCCTGGACGAGCTCGGCGGCGTGAGCGACCTGGAGCGGCTGGCGGGAAAGCTCGGCACCGCCCGGGTCTCGCCCCGGGAGCTGTTGGGGATGGGCCGCTCCCTGGAGGCGCTGCCGGACCTCCAGGCCCGGGGCGAGGGGGTCGGCTCCGAGCTCCTCCGGCACCTCCTGGCGGAGATGGACCTGCTGGAGGACGTTCGCGACCTCCTGGGCCGGGCCATCGCCGACGACGCCCCCCAGGCGCTCCAGGACGGGGGTGTGATCCGGGAGGGCTTCAGCGAGGAGCTGGACGAGCTCCGGCAGGTGCGGGACGATGCCCGGGACTTCATCGCCTCGCTCCAGAGCCGGGAGCGGGAGCGGACCGGGATCGGCTCCCTCAAGGTCGGATTCAACAAGGTCTTCGGGTACTACCTGGAGGTCACGAACCCGAACCTCGACAAGGTGCCCGACGACTACGTCCGCAAGCAGACGCTCTCGAACTCGGAGCGCTACTTCACCCCGGAGCTGAAGGAGTGGGAAGAGAAGGTCTTCGGCGCCGAGGAGAAGATCGAGGCCCTGGAGGCCGAGCTCTTCCGGGACGTGCGCCAGCGGGTCGCCGGGCACGTGGAGCGGCTCCAGGAGACGGCGGACCGGGTGGCCCGCCTCGACGTCCTGGCCACCCTGGCCGAGGCCGCCGAGGCCCGGCGCTACGTGAGGCCCGAGGTCCACACCGGCTTCGAGCTCGAGATCTCGGCCGGCCGCCACCCCGTCGTGGAGACCATGATGCCCGCCGAGGACTTCATCCCCAACGACCTGGCGCTGGACCCCGACGGCGGCCACATCGTGATCCTCACCGGCCCGAACATGTCGGGCAAGAGCACCGTGCTCCGCCAGGTCGGCTTGATCCAGCTCCTGGCCCAGATGGGCGGCTACGTCCCGGCCGACGCGGCCCGGCTCCCGG
>CAZMPV010000470.1:0-2125 GCA_964567985.1 uncultured Gemmatimonadaceae bacterium | reverse complement strand
CCTCGGCAACCGCGACTCTTCTTCTTCCCGCCGCCCTTGATCTCGGCCATGACACGCTGGATGTTCTCCTGCACCGCATCCTTGTCGGGCCGCTTCCGGCGCTTACCCTTCTTCTTTCCCCGACTCTTCCGACGGCCGTCCGTCGTGTAGCCCTCGGCCTGGATGCGGACCTGTCCGCCGGGTCCCGCGCTGGCGGCCGGCTTGGGCTTCCGGACCTTGGCGGCCGCGTCGGGCGCTACCTTGCGGGCCGGCTTCGGCCGATCGGCCCCTTCTCCTTCCTCCTCGCCCTGGCCTTCCTCCGCCTCCTCGGCTTCGGACGCGGCCGCCTCTTCCTCCTCTTCCTCTTCGGCCTCCGCCTCGACCTCGGTGGCCTCCTCTTCGGCTTCCGTGTCCGGCTCCTCCCCTTCGGCGGCCTCGGCGTCCTCCGCCTCGGCAGCGACCCCTTCTTCGTCTTCGGCCTCTTCGGATGTCGCCTCCACTTCTTCCTCGGCTTCGGACTCCGTCTCGACTTCGGCGGCCTCCTCCTCGGCTTCTGTGTCCGGCTCCCCGTCGGAAGCCTCGGCATCTTCCGCCTCGGCGGCGACCTCTTCTTCTTCCCCGGCCTCTTCGGCCGCTCCGTCCACGTCCTCCTCGACCTCGGCCTCTTCCTCGGCCCCGGCCTCGGCTTCCGTCTCCGTGGCCTCCTCCTTCTCCTCCGTCGTCCGACGGCGGCGGCGGCGACGACGACGGGGCCTGGAAGAGGATTGAGCCTCCTCCACGGCGGCTTCCAGGGCTTCGGCGACATCCTCGTGACCGGCGCGGCGCTCCCGCTCGATTCGGGCACGCACCTTCGCCACGGCGGAGTCGCTCAGCTCGGCCTCCACGCTCGTGATGGACATTCCCATCGTGCGCAGAAGCTGAACCAGAGACTCCGGTTCAACGTTCAGATCGTTGGCCAGATCAGTAACCAGCATTCTTTCCTACAACCTCCAGTGTCCGGAACGCATGCCGCCTCCCCTCCGATCAGCCGGAGGGAAGCTGTTCCAGGATTCGCTCTGCCAATGTTGGATTCGTGACGGCCACGGCCGAGACCGAGGCGCTCCCGAGAGCAGCCCCCAGCGCCTTCCGGTTCGCCACCACTCGGTGGGGCACGGCCCGATTCCGGGCGAGCCCCAGGACCTTGTCCAGCTGTGTCTTCGACGCGTCACCGGCCGTCAACACGACCCGCGCCGCTCCGGTCCGCAAGGCCTCACGGCTGGCCCGAATGCCGGGAGCCGCGCCCCCGGCCCGGAGGGCCTGACCGACGAGCGAGAGAACGTCACTCCCGCTCATCCTCGGACTCGGCGTCGTCCCCTCCTTCTTCCTCGTCTTCTTCCTCCTCTTCCGCCGTTCCTTCCACTTCTTCGTCGGCGGAAGCTTCCGGCTCCTCCTCTTCGTCTTCGTCGGCCGCAGCGTCGAGGTCCTCTTCCTCTTCTTCCCCGACCTCGGCCTCCACTTCAGCGTCCTCGGCGGTGGGAGCCTCTTCCACCTCCGCCTCCGCGTCTTCCTCGGAAGCGGCTTCCGTCTCCTCGCCCGCCCCCTCCTCTGCTTCCTCGTCGGACGGGCCGACCTTTCCCTTCAGCTCCGCCAGGAGCCCTTCGCTCTCCGGGGCGCTGTCCTCGGAGCTTGCCGTGGGCTCCTCGACCACAGTGAGCTCGTCGATGAGCTCCAGGAGGCCCTCGGCCTCCTCCTCGGTCAGCGATTCGACCTCGAGGAAGTCCTCCCGCTCCAGGTCGATGATGTCCAGAAAGGTATGATATCCCGCGGCTTCCAGGGCCGCCAGGGTGTCATCGGAGAGGTCCAGCTCCTCCAGGGGGAAGTCGGCCATCTCCATGGAGTCCTGGGCCGCCTCCCCGAAGAGAGCCAGGTCGGCGCCCCGCTCGAGCCACTCCCGGGACCCGTACAGGTCGATCTGCCATCCGATGAGCTGGGAAGCCAGCCGCACGTTCTGTCCGTTCCGCCCGATGGCCAGTGAGAGCTGGTCCTCGTCCACGATTGACGTGATCACCTTCGTTTCCGCGTCGCTCATGACCTTGGCCACCTTGGCGGGGGCCAGGGCCCGACGGGCGAAAATCTCCGGATCGGGGTGCCAGGGCACGATGTCGAT
>CAZMPV010000469.1:0-2147 GCA_964567985.1 uncultured Gemmatimonadaceae bacterium | reverse complement strand
CCGTCGGTGGAGTAGCCGTCGATCACGTCGACCCGGCCGGTGGCCAGCGCCTCGTACTTCACGGCCTGGAGGAGCGAGCGGACGTCCCGGAGCTCCAGGTCGTAGGCCTCGCGGAGGCCCGGCAGCCCGTCCTCCCGACCCAGAAAGTCCGGGGAGAATCCCCCGACCAGGGAGTCGGCGACCTCGGCCAGGTCCGAGAGGGTCTCCAGGTCGTAGCGCTCGGCGGTCTCCCGGCGCACCGCCACCGCGTAGGTGTTCTGGAAGCCCAGGGAGGGGAGCCAGTGGACCCCCCAGCGGTCGGCGAAGGCGTCGGCGACCCGGCGGTAGACGTCCCGGGGCCCGCCCCGGGGCTCCTCGCCGAGGATCGCCAGGAGCCCCGTCCCCGTGTATTCCGGATAGACGTGGATCCCGTCCCGGCGCAGGGCCTGGAAGGCGATCTCCGTGGCGCCCAGGCCCAGCCGCCGCCGGACGTCGTGGCCCCGGGCCTCCAGGAGCTGGGCGAAGATCTCCCCCAGGAGATACGACTCGCCGAAGGGCTTGGAGGCGACGATCACGGCGTCGGCCTGGGGGGCGGACGCCCGGGTCGCCGGCACCCTCCCGCCCGGCCCGGTCGCCCCATCCATCCACGTGGCCGCGGCGACGCCCGCGGCGGCCGCTCCCACGGCCCCGGCGACGGCCGCGGCGGCCAGGAGGGGACGGCTCCAGCTCCTCACGGGCCCACCCCGGCCCTCTCCAGGAGCCGGCGGACGTAGTCGCTGGCGGGCTCCTCCCGGAGGACGTCGGGAGCGGCGATCTGCTCGAGTCGGCCCCGGCGGAGGACGGCGATCCGACCGGCCAGGAGGACCGCCTCCCGGAGATCGTGGGTCACCAGGAGGGCGGTGATCCCCAGCTCCCGTCGGAGGTCGTCGAAGAAGGCCTGGAGGTCGGCCCGGGTGATGGCGTCCAGGGCGCCGAAGGGCTCGTCCATGAGGAGGACGCCGGGCTCGGCCGCCAGCGCCCGGGCGATCGCCACCCGCTGGCGCTGGCCCCCGGAGAGCTCCCGGGGCCAGCGGTCGCCGAACTCCGGGGCCGGAAGGCCCACCTTCTCCAGCGCGGCCCGGGCGAGCCCGTCGGGGTCGTCCAGGCCCCGGAGTCGGGGGACGAGGGCCGCGTTCCGTAGCACCGTCCAGTGGGGCAGGAGGCCTCCTTCCTGCTGGACGTATCCGGTCCGGCGGCGGAGGCGGACCGGATCCCAGTCGTTCACGTCCCGCTCTCCGACCCGGACGGTGCCCGCGTCGGCATCCACCATGCGGTTGAATGTCCGGAGGAGCGTGGTCTTGCCCGACCCGCTCTCTCCCACCAACGCCACGCACTCTCCGGGCCGGACCTCGAGGCTCACCGCCTCCAGGGCCACGACCTCGCCGAAGCGCTTCGTGACGGCGTCGGCCAGGAGGGCCGCCGGACGATCCCGGGCCCGCGGGGGGCTGCTCGTGGGCATGACGCGAGTGTCTCCCCTCGGTTCGATTTCGCCTTCCCGGAGACCCGGAGCGCGGGTCCTCCGGAACTCATGGGGCGGGGTCCGGTGTTTCAACGGGGACCGCGGGTCCCGGGAGCCCCGTCCGTCCCCCGCTGGGACGGGTCGTAACGCCACCCGACCCGACATCCGACGCACGCGCATCCAGGTGGAAGGAACCGCCTCCGTGGATCTGAAGGTCGGCCGCTCCCTCGACCGGGTCGAGATCGCCCACCTCCTGAGCGAGGCCCGGGCCCGCACGCTCCTCCTCGTCGCCCCCCTCTCCGACGCCGACCTCCGGCGTCAACACAGCCCCCTCATGAGCCCCGTCGTCTGGGACCTGGGCCACATCGCACACTTCGAGGAGGTCTGGCTCCTGGAGAACGTCGGCGCCCCGCGGCCCGAGGGCGAAGGGCTGAGGGGCATCTACGACCCCTTCGACAATCCCCGCTCCACCCGGGACGATCTCCCCCTGCCCGACGCGGGAGAGGCCCGAACGTACATGTCCGAGGTCCGCCGCGCGGTCCTGGACCGCATCGGCGCCCTCGACCTGGACGCGGCCACCCCGCTCCTCGAGGGAAGCTTCGTCTTCCGGATGGTATTGCAGCACGAATACCAGCACAACGAGACGATCCTCCAGACGCTCCAGCTCAAG
>CAZMPV010000468.1:0-2153 GCA_964567985.1 uncultured Gemmatimonadaceae bacterium | reverse complement strand
ACGATGTCGTCGCCGACCGTCAGGTCCCGGGGCTCGGTCAGGTGCACCCGGATCCGGGCCTCGGGATTCGTCACCCGCTCCTCGCCGGGGGCATAGTAGTAGCAGCTCGGGAGCGCCGCCCCGACCAGGAGCAGCACGAGCGCCGCCGCCATCCTGGAGGCCGTAGAAGGTTCCGTCATATGAAGTCATCCCCCGCCGGGGAGCGGGATCGAGAGGACGAAGTTCAGGATCCGGGAGTCCATCTCGTCCGGAGGCTCGGGCTCGGGATTCTCGCCCTCTCCCCCGCCGGCGTCACCTCCGAAGAGCAGCGCGCCGATCCCGACGGCTCCTACGGCGATCCCGCCGGCCACCAGGGCGCTCTTGCGGGCGTCGATGTGACGGGCCTCGATGCGCTCGTACTCCACCGGCGTCAGCTCGAAGACCTCGCCCCGTCGGGTGCTCGTGGTGCGGTCGCCGGTGCGGCGGAGCACGCTGGTCCGGACCAGGAGCGTGTCGGCGGTCCAGCGGAGGGGATAGCCGTCCAGGCCGACCACGTCCCGCACGACGATGTCTTCGCCGACCGTCAGGTCCCGGGGCTCGGCCAGGTGGACCCGGATCCGGGCTTCGGGGTTCGCCACCCTCTCCTCCGAGGGGGCGTAGTAGTAGCAGCTCGGAAGCGCCACCATGACGAGGAGGACGGCGAGCGTTCGGAACATCTTCGAGTCTGTAGCGAATTCTCCCATGCGAGAGCGCGCCTCCGGCGTCTGGAGAGAAACCCGGCGTGACGATAAGATCGTAACCCGCCGGGGGCCTCGAGGTTTCCGGGTGGGGTTGCGTGACTGTCCGCCACCCCATAGCATGCCGATTGCGAAGGTGTCAGAAAAGGATCACGCGCTGTCGAATCCGCCACGGGCGCGGCGGAGCCGACCGAGGCGCGTGGACCAGTTTCCTTTCCAAATACGCCCGCAGGCGCCCGAGACACAGTCCGACATCGGCGTGAGGCCCGCGCCGGATGGAACGTACGGGCCATTGAAGCGACATCTCAGTCACTAAACGGGCTCTCCCGAACGCGTCGGGAGGCCCGCCGGGAGGCCGAGGGGGCTCAGACCCTCCGGGCTTCCGATACTGCCGCAGCCAGCACACGGAACCGGCGTCCGCGCCGCTTTCCAGCTGGCCGGCTTGTTCAACCCGCAGCAACGGGAGGTACGGATGGACCCGGGAACTCTTGTTCGAAAGGCGAGGAACGGGGCGTTTGGCGTCCTGCCCCGCGCACTCCTCACCCTCGCCGTCACCGCGCTCTTCGTAGCGTGGGGCGGCATGGACGCCGCAGCTCAGCAGACCGGAACCGTCACGGGGACGGTGACGAAGGCCACCACCGGCGAGCCCATCGTGGGCGCGCAGGTGAGCATTCAGGGCACGGGCCTCGGCGCCCTGTCCAACAACTCCGGCCGCTTCGTCATCCTCAACGTCCCCGCCGGCGAGCACACCGTTCGGGTGCAGTTCGTGGGCTGGGGAAACCAGAACCAGACCGTCCAGGTCGGGGCTGGCGAGAGCGTGACGGTGGACTTCGAGCTGCGTGAGAGCGCGATCGAGATGGAGGGCCTGGTGGTGACCGGGACGCCCGGAGCGGCCCGTCGCCGGGAGGTCGGAAACTCGATCGCCCAGCTCACCAACGAGAACATCGAGACGCAGCCGATCCAGACGGTGCACCAGGCGCTCCAGGGTCGGACGTCCGGCGTCACGATCACCCAGAACAACGGCATGGTCGGGGCGGGCTCCTCGATCCGGATCCGTGGCCAGGCCACGGTCTCCGGCGGCGAGGACGGCATGTCGCCCCTCATCTACGTGGACGGCGTGCGCATGAGCCGCGCCGCTCCGCCGACCGACGCCGAGGTCAACGCCGGCATGAACGTGCTGGACGACATCAACCCCTCCGACATCGCTCGCATCGAGGTCGTCCGGGGCCCGGCCGCCACTACGCTCTACGGCACCGAGGCCGCCGGCGGCGTGATCCAGATCTTCACGAAGCGGGGCGTCGAGGGCGAGGGCCGGTGGACCTACACCACCAGCCACGGCTTCAACCAGCTCCCGTGGACGGGTCCCAACGACAGGGACATCAACCCGTCCGGCCTGGGGCTCCACGTCTGTGACGAGAGCCTCCGGGGCGGGCCCGG
>CAZMPV010000467.1:0-2155 GCA_964567985.1 uncultured Gemmatimonadaceae bacterium | reverse complement strand
CACCCCACCGAGGAGATTCACATGAACCCCGAACCGCCGCTCATCGTCTTCGACGTCGTCGGAACGCTCTTCGCCCTCGATCGCCTCGAGGAGGTGCTCGACGACCACGGCTGTCCGGAGGGCACCCTGGAGTTCTGGTTCGCCCGGATGCTCCACGCCGCCTTCGCCGCCTCCCTGGCGGACCGCTACGCCCCGTACCGGGAGGTCGCCCCCTCCACCCTCCGGCAGGTGGCGGCGCTCTGGGACTTCGACGAGGGGGTGGTGGACGACGCCCTGGCGGCGATGAACGAGCTCGACGCCCGGCCCGGGGCCGCCGCCTGCCTCGACGCGCTGGCCGATCGGGGACACCGGCTGATCGCCCTGACCAACGGGGGCCCGGAGACGCTCCGGACCCTCATGGAACGCTCGGGTCTGGCGGCCCGCTTCGAGGAGCTTCGCTCGGCCGACGCGGTGGGCCGCTGCAAGCCCCACCGCACGCCCTACCTGCGGACCCTGGAGGAGGCCGGGGTGGAGCCCGCCGACGCCTGCATGGTGGCGGCCCACGGCTGGGACGTCCTCGGGGCATCGGCCGCGGGGATGCAGACCGTCTACATCCGCTCCCTGGAGGGGCGCTGGCCCCTGCCGGGTCGGCCGCCGGGCCTCGAGGTCGAGACCCTCGGCGAGGTACCGGGCGTCCTCGCCTGATCCGCCCCTACTCCTCCTCCTCGAACCCCTCCAGGCCCTCCCGCACCAGCCACGGCACCATCAGCAGCGCCGCGGCGGGGTCGGCCCACCAGAGGCCGGCCGCGGCGTTGGCGCCGAGGCCGAGGAGGAGGCAGAAGGAGAGGTAGGCGCACGCCAGCGTCTCCTTCGCCTCGGCCCGGAGCGAGCCGCTGTCGAGCTCGTCGGCGGCCCGGAGCTTCCCCCAGGCGATGAGGGGCATGAGGATCAGCGAGGCCACGGCCAGGGCGATCCCGAGCACGCTCTCCTCGGGCGCCCGGGCTGCCACGAGCATCCACCCCGCGTAGCCGACGACGTAGAGGGCCAGGGCGAAGAAGGTCACGCCCACCCCTGCCCGCACCCGGCGCTCCAGGCGGCGGACCTCGGCCGGATCCTCGTCGGCCAGCTCGGGCCGGATCCGGCGGATCACCAGGGCCCCGGCCGCGAGCTCGATGACGCTGTCCAGCCCGAAGCCGATCAGCGCCACGCTCCCGGCCCGGAGGCCGGCGAAGATCGCGATGCCGGCCTCGACGGCGTTGTAGGCCATGGTGCCGCCCACGAGCCAGAGCGCGCGTCGGGCCCACCGTCGCCGGCCGGGGGAGTCCCCCGGTCCCGCTGGTGTCACGGCGCCGACCGGTAGACGTCGCCGGCCTCGCCGATCTTGACGTCTTCGTAGGGCGCCGCCAGCCGCCGGTAGAGCTCGAGCTTGGCGCACTCCATCACGCCCACCACCTCGTTCAGGTGGCGGTAGCGGAGGCCGCCCTTCCGGACGAGGTAGTCGTCCACCAGCTTCGTGATGGCGTAGTTCAGCTCGCCGGGGGTCTCGGGCGGGGCGCCGCCGTCGAGGCGCTCTCTGGCTTCGGCGTCCACGTAGGGCATGGGGTCTCCTGGGTTCTATGGCACGTGAGGGGGAGGACCGGACCGTGCTCCCGCCTGCCGGCGAGGACTCACCCCTCGGGCGCGATCCGGGTCAGGGCGGCGCGATCCGGGTCAGGGTCCGGTCCAGGGCGTTGGCGAAGGCGCGCTTGTCTGCCGGGCCGTAGGCGTCGGGGCCGCCGGTGTCCACGCCCGCGTCCCGGAGGTCGGCCATGAAGTCCCGGACCGAGAGCCGCTGCCGGACGTTGTCCTCGGTATAGACCTCTCCCCGGAAGTCCAGCACGACCACCCCCTTCTCCACCAGGTCCGCGGCCAGGGGGATGTCGGCGGTGACGGCCAGGTCGCCCTCCGAGGCGTGCTCGACGATGTAGGCGTCGGCCGCGTCCGCCCCCCCGCCGACCCGGACGCTGTCGGCGAACGGGTTGTTCAGGGGCACCGAGATCCGCTGGTTGGCGACCAGGACCGCCTCGATCTCGAGCCGCTCGGCGGCCCGGAAGACGATCTTCTTCACGGCGTTGGGCGGGGCGTCCCCGTCGATCCAGATCTTCATGGTCTTCCAGGATGCTCGTCCGCGACCCGG
>CAZMPV010000466.1:0-2159 GCA_964567985.1 uncultured Gemmatimonadaceae bacterium | reverse complement strand
GAGCGCCTGACCGAGATCGGCGAGCTGGTGGCCGAGGGCGCGGTGGCCGTGACCGACGACGGGAGCCCGGTGATGAGCTCAGGGCTCATGCGCCTGGCCCTGGAGTACGCCCAGACCTTCGAGATCCCGGTGGCCGACCATCCGGAGGAGCTGAGCCTCTCCCGGCACGGGCACATGAACGAGGGGCTCGTCTCCTCCCGCCTCGGCCTCAAGGGCAAGCCCAACGCCTCGGAGGACGTCCACATCGCCCGGGACCTGATCCTGGCCGAGCTCACCGGCGGCCGGATCCACCTCCAGCACGTCTCCACGGCCTTCGGCGTCGAAGCGATCCGGCGGGCGAAGGAGAAGGGGATCCGGGTCACCGCCGAGGCCACGCCCCACCACCTCCTGCTCACCGACGAGGCGTGCGACGGCTACCGGACCGAGGCCAAGATGAACCCGCCGCTCCGGCGGGAGGAGGACATGCTGGCCGTCCGCCGTGGGCTCGCCGACGGGACCCTGGACGTGATCGCCACCGACCACGCCCCCCACCACTACGACGAGAAGGAGCAGGCCTTCCAGGACGCCCCCTTCGGGATCGTGGGGCTGGAGACGGCCCTGGGACTCGTGCTCACCCGCGTCGTCGACGAGGGAATCCTGGACCTGGCCGGCCTCGTGGACCGGATGAGCTGCGCGCCGGCCCGGGCGTTCAACCTGCCCGGGGGTACGCTCCGGGAGGGGAGCGTGGGAGACGTGACGGTCTTCGACCCCGACGCCGGCTGGACGGTGGACGCCGGGGCGTTCGTGTCGAAGAGCCGGAACACGCCCTTCGACGGCTGGGAGCTGAGGGGGCGGCCCCGCTACACGGTCGTGGGGGGCCGGATCGTCTGGGAGGACGGCCGGAGCTGAGACGCTCCGGCCGGGAGGTCAGCCTTCGGCTTCTTCGAGCTGGTCCACGTGCTTCGAGAGCTGGCTCTTGAGCCGGGCCACCTTGTTGTGGTGCATCAGGTCCTTGGTGGCGGCCCGGTCCAGCAGCGAGAAGGCGTCGGCCAGCAGCTCCCGGGCGGTCTCCGGATCCTCGGCCTCGCGGACCTTCCTCATGGCGGTCCGGATGCGGGTCCGCTTCGCTTTGTTGCGAGCCGCCCACTTCCGGCTCAGCTCCATCCGCTTCTTGGCGCTCTTGATCGTCGGCATTCGGCTACCCTGCGTGGTGACGTCTCTCTCGGATCTTCGGTCCGGCAGCCCCTCGGTCTGAGGAGTCTCCGGGCTGACAGCCGAGAAAGGTAGCGGTGCCGGGGCCGCGGTTCAACGGGGCCCGGGGGGCCTGGCGGGGGCCTCTCGGCGGGGTGGCTCCAGGGCGTTCGAGGGGTAGCGACCCGCCCTCGGTTTCCGGTACCTTTTCGGTCCATGGAGATCCTTCTCTACCTGCCCGTCCTCCTCTTCGCGGTGGTGATCCACGAAGTGGCCCACGCCGCCGTGGCCCTCCGCGAGGGAGACGACACCGCGGCCCGCCAGGGCCGGATCACCCTGAACCCCCTGCCGCACCTGGATCTCTGGGGCTCGCTGATCGTGCCGGTGGCGCTCTTCTTCCTCCCCGGGAACTTCATCTTCGGCTGGGCGAAGCCCGTGCCGGTGAACCCGGGCAACTTCCGGGACCCGAAGTGGGGTGACGTCCGGGTGTCCCTGGCCGGCGTCGCCGCGAACCTGGCCTTCGCCTTCGCGTGCACCCTCGTCGTCGCCGCGGCCGTGGCGCTCCAGCCGGCCTCCGGGCCCCTGCGGGAGACCGCGGCGGTGGTCGCCGACATGGCCGAGTTCGGCGTCTTCATCAACCTGATCCTCGCCGTCTTCAACCTCCTGCCCCTGCCGCCCCTGGACGGCTCCCACGTGGTCTACCACCTGCTGCCGGCGGGCTGGGCCGAGCGGTACCGGGAATTCGGCCGTTACGGGCTGGGCGTGATCATGCTGGCCGTCTTCGTGGTTCCCGACGCCTTCGGCCTCCTCCTCTGGCCGGTCCGTGTGCTCATGGGCGTGGCCGACGCCTTCGTCGGGCTGTGGATCTGACCGCCGGCGCCGGGAGCCCGCTCCAGCGGGACGAGGAGTTCCTGGTCGTGGACCTGGAGCGATTCCAGGGCCCCCTCGACCTGCTCCTGCACCTGATCCGGGAGCAGGACATCGACATC